>SLIM01000220.1 GCA_007135625.1 Gammaproteobacteria bacterium | reverse complement strand
TGTGCTTCTCTTTACCCCTCTTTGCCTTCCATAATTTGCCAAACTCTTCGATAGATGCCACCAGATGCTCCCACTGCTGAGTTCCAATCTTGTTCCGACATGGCTGCTAGTCGTTGACGGATTGACGGAAGGGGTTCTTCCCTCTGTAGATTCAAACTCCGTGCAAGAGACATGGCTGCCCGACGCGGAACCCCAAGCAGGCGCAGGGCAATCGCTTCATCAGTAGCCACGCCATAAAACACGCGCGAAGGGAGATTCGAAAGTTGGCTGCGCTCATCCTCGGGCATGCCTGACGCGGTGATGGCCAGCAATGCCCCCAGCCCCCATGATGACGTTTGGGTTAGTCTTCCGAAAAGGTTCTGGCCGCACTTTGTCATAGCGGCGATTGCATCCATGCCTTCCGTCTGGAAATGTCGTTCAGCAATGGTCGTGATCTCCTCGCCATTCACCCAATCCTTTAAAATTCGCGCGAGCTTGTCGCCATCGGGTGCTTTACCGCCAGTCACTGCCTCTAGATTCTCGCGCAATTCAGGAACGCGCAGAAGGACACCCATCATATCCTGCAATGTCCGGTCGCCGGTGCGGAACAAACGGTCTCCATCCCAAGAATCCGGACCAAGATTACCACGGTGTGTCATTACCGTGCGGATGCTCTGCAAAGAAAAGCCTGTGCTGTCCACCAGCTTGAGTGGTTGTCCCGGCTCAGCTAGATAGGCTGTATAGGTTCGGATCCCGGCAAGAAGACGTTGTGCAATCTGGCTTTGTGAAGACCGCAGCTTTTCAAATCCGAGCGTGCCGCGAAGTACCTGTTCAATTTGATCGGCGAAGTTATCAGGTTTTCCCATCTGGCGATACGTGTGAGCCAGATACTGAAGGAAGCTCGACCATTCCGGGGAGCGATAAACAATCCTGCCGAGATTATCCAGCGCTTCGCCTGCTTTTTGAGCGAGCTGGATCAGCGCGGAGTTTAAATCGCCAGTGTTCCGATTGATAAAGTCGCGACGGTCGGACAGTTGCTGCGGATTCTCCGCCACCAAAGCGACCACGCCAAGTTGACCTTGGGAAACCCTTCCCGCACGGCCAGCAATGTTCCAGAAGTCTTCTGCTGGCATAGGATTCCCATAGGGATAATGCGTCGCCGCCATGACTACACCACTCACCGGGAAGTTCACGCCCTGGGCGATGGTCGTTGTCGCGGCCATGACGTCGAGACAACTTTTCTCGAACAGCCATTCCATCAGCATTCGAATCTCTTCCGGCAATCCTCCGTGATGCACACCTATCCGGTGGGCTAACAGGTCAACCAATGGGAATCGTTCCCCCAATTCCTGAGCGACATATTTGCGAACGAGTTCCACGTCAGGTGATAGCGTGGTGGAGGCTTCACTCGCAGCCTTAAGTTTTTCGGCAAGCTTCCAGACATAATCCGGACGACTGTGCATGGCGATGACCGGGCCACGCTCCTTGAGTTTGTGAGCTGCGATGGCCGCCAATGTTCCCACGTCGTTGGCTTGAGAGAGCGTGGCTGCCAACGAGGCTTCCTTACCAAAAGTGAAGGCCGCATCGAGGTCGATGGTGTGCCGGGTGGTATGGACCGTCTTAAAATCCAAACGATAGTCGCGACTGCGCCCCTGCAACGGCCCTGCATCCACGGCACTGACGATGCCAATCGCTCGATCATTCGGCTGCCAGTCCACCCCAAGGCTAATGTCATCAGAGTTTGCGCCGCCGAGCCAACGGGCTACTTCACGCGCATTCCTAATGAATGGCGTCAGTAATAGGAACTGAGCTTCGCGGCATTCCCGGTTGATCGTCGCAAGTAGCAGTTCCAGCCGCATACCGCGCTGCGGGTCCTGGATAGTGTGGGCCTCATCGACCACCACCAAAGTCAGTGGACGGCCAATTTTCTCCTCCCAGTCCTGCCTCAACATTAGGTCAAACTTTTCGGGAGTGGCTACGAGGATTCGGAACTGATTCGCGTTGTTCGACTCGCTGAGAACGCCAGCTTCGATGCCATCGATTTCCATGGCCGGACTGACGCGCTCCACGACCAAGCCAAGCGGTTCGAAATCGCGCCGCAACTGCCGGGTGACTTGGTTTACCAGCGCACGGCTGGGTGCGAGGTAGGCCACCCAGCCTTTTCGGTCTTCATACTGGTTCAGCGCCTGAAGAATCCGGAACTGGGCGATGAGTGTCTTGCCACTTGAGGTGGGCAGGCTCACGACCACAGCTCGACGGCTGGAACCAAGCAATCCTCGCTCGGCCAGTGTACGACGTTGCGGCGGAAGAACATCGAACAACGCCTTATCCCCCCGTCCACGCTTCACCAGCTCACGGACAAAATCTGTGACTCGGGAGTTCACCGCTCGGGTTACGGTCCAGATGGAATTCTCGACCATTTGCGCGGTGGCTCGGGCGAGCAAGCGCGTCATGGGCTCCAACTCCACCAACCGCGCTGTTTCACATGCTGCGATGGCACGATCAAAATGGGAATCCAAGAGCTGCTGAACCTGATGATTTCCGTCCACCACGCCGTCGGTAATGAAATGCGCGAGCACATCCGCAGCCTTTGAGATGTGGTAAATGGCGATCAGTTCAAGCGCGGCACGTTTGGCTGTGAGCGGGTCAAGAGCTTGCAAGTAATCGCGCTCAAACTCCTGCTGCGAATCTCGCAGGGTCGCGACGCGCTCCAAGACGGCATCGCGATCAGCCCAGCCCTTTCTACGCACAAGGCGCAGCCAGACATCTGTGATGGTGGCGCGACAACGCTGACCCCAGTCGTGGGATTCGATTGCAAACGCGGGCCAGCCACCATCGGTATCCAAAGCGCGGAGCCACCGAGCCGCATCCGCACCACGATCTCCAAGCACAGCAAGTGTGGAAGCTCGCAACAAATGCGTTCCTGCTTCCGTCGGATTTTCCGGAATGGGCAAAACTCGCAGCACATGAAACGCGTCCGCTGCGGCACCGCGCATAGTGACCTCGCGATCACGATCTTCGGAGAGGCGGTCTACTTCCAAGTCCAGAACGGCAATTTCCAGCGCAGCGGCTATTTCCTGAACTGTCTCTGTATCGAAAGACGGGACTTCGCGGGCCATCTCGCGATAAAATTGGATGCGATCAGCCTCACGCAACGTAGCGACCCGCTTTTCCGCAATAGCATCAAGGAGCCAGTGATTCATGAAGCACCTTCTTGCTGAATGGCTACCGGCAGTTGGCTGATCGGCCAAGGCAGATAGAGGGCGATAAGATGGCACCGCGTAGGTAGCTGCAAACGCCCACCCAAGCTACGACCTCTCGCCTGAAGGTCGGTCTCCCGTGCTTCCTGATCGCGGACCAAAATTCCGAAAAGTGCCAGATCCCGCCGCCCGGAGTTGAAATATCTTCCGCAGGCATTGTTGAAGGAACCCTCATGCGAGGTTCTCTTCACTCGCGGCAATAGCCACTTCAGTAGCTGACAAATCGTGCTGAGGTTGCCGGCCAAAGTGTCCAACTGGTGGCCCAATCCGCCACTTCGCCCACTCATGACCTGCGGCGGCCACTGCGCCTCGGAAGAGCACTTGACCTCGCCCAAGGCAAGGCGATGCGAGTCCCCATCGCGTTGAAAACCGACGATGTCCGCGCCCGGCAGGGAGGCGAACGGGTTGCGCTTGTCCCGCTCCGTATTCCACGGCAGCACGACATCGTGATGCTCTTCCAACAAGGCCTCGGCAAGCGCTTCACCAGCCGCCCAATCGCGCTCCTCGGGCACATCGGCGATAAGGACTTCCTCCAGCGCAGCTTGACCCATACCTGTGAGGCTGAGTCCGCGAAGATGGTTGCGTAATTCATCACCGCCCTCTGCATCGGACAGGCGCGCCGCGACCGATCCACCCAGAAAACTGCGCAGTGCAGCCCCATCCAGAGCAAACTCGCCCTGCCACGATACACAACCGTGGGAGGACTGATAGGCGATTTGGGACGGGAATGGCATTGATTAAGCTCCAAAATAGTAAACGAATGCATAGCATTCTGGAAGAGCGAATTCGGCTTTGATTAAAATACTCATGCCTCCACCGCCCCCTCGGCGCGTTTGGTGAGGTAGGGGGCGCACTCTTCCATAAGGGCGAGTTCGGCCTGGGCGCGGGCTTTCCAGCCAAGATCGAGCGGGGCCATCTGCCGTTGATGCCGCTCTCCAGCGGTTCGCCCTTGGTTCGACGGCTCGAGAATCATGGGATCATGACTCGGTCGTTAGTCCAATCGACTCCGACCCTTTTGGTTCTTTTGGTTCGCCCTGACCGAACTTCGGCTTGTACTTCGCACACAGCCGAATCGGCTCCAGCACGAGGTCAAGGTAGGGCGCGTCACTCTGTTTCAAGAAAGTATTCCTTCTGGTTTGCGGCAAGATGCAATTCGACGATTGGTCATGTAACGGCTAAATCGCCCAGCGGGGTTTTGCCTTAAAGGAGAGCGGTTCAGACTCGCCGAGGCGCAGCCGTTGCCAACCGGCGTAGGCGATCATCGCGGCGTTGTCGGTGCAGAACTCGGGGCGCGGATAGTGGGTAGTGACCCCCTCTTTGGCCAGCACTTCGGCCATGCCCTGGCGCAGCCGCTGGTTAGCGCTCACCCCGCCGGCAAGCACCAGGTGGCGGTGGCCGGTGGCGTGCAGGGCGCGACGGCATTTAATGATCAGGGTCTCGACCACCGCCTGCTCAAAAGCGAGGGCGATGTCGGCGCGGAGCTGTTGCGGAAGCGGGGTGCCGTGTTCGCTCTCGGCCTGGCGCAGGGTGTTGAGAGCGAAGGTCTTGAGACCGCTGAAGCTGAGGTCGAGTCCGGGGCGGTCGGTCATCGGGCGGGGAAAGCGGTAACGTCCGGGGTGGCCCTGTTGGGCGAGGCGGGAGAGTTGCGGGCCGCCGGGGTAGGGGAGACCGAGCAGCTTGGCGGTTTTGTCGAAGGCTTCGCCAGCGGCATCGTCCACCGACTCGCCGAGCAGTTGGTAGTCGCCGATAGCGCGAACATCGACCAGTTGGGTGTGGCCGCCGGAGACCAACAGCGCGACGAAGGGAAGGGGGGGCGGGTTCTCCTCCAGCATCGGGGCGAGCAGGTGGCCCTCCAGGTGGTGTACCCCAATCGCCGGTTTGCCCCAGCTCCAGGCCAGGCTGCGCCCAATGGCCGCACCTACCAATAAGGCTCCGACGAGGCCGGGACCGGCGGTGTAGGCGACCGCATCGACCTGCTGCGGGAGGCAGTCGGCGGCGGCGAGGGTGGCGCGAATGAGCGGCAGGGTCTTGCGGATGTGGTCGCGGGAGGCGAGTTCTGGGACGACACCGCCATAGGCGGCGTGCAGCGGGATCTGGCTGTGGAGCTGGTGGGCAAGAAGCCCCTGTTCGCTGTGGTAGAGGGCGGCGGCGGTCTCGTCGCAGGAGGTCTCGATGCCGAGGACAATCATGCTTTGGGTTCCAGAGTAAGAGAGTTTGCTATCGGCGGAGGTTGCATTTTTTGCTCTTTCTGCTCCTTCTGCTCTTTGCGCCGCGCCCGTTCGGCGAGGAGGGCGTTCAATCCGCCGGTGACGACGTAGACATCCAGGCCCATGCTAGAGAGGATGAAGGCGGCGGCTTCGCTGCGTAGGCCGTTGTTGCAGAAGAGGAGATATTTTTTATTGGGGTCAAGAATCCTTCCTTTGGAGCGGACAAGGTGGAGCGGGACGTTAATGCTGCCACTGATACCGCTACGGGTATATTCGTTTTCGGTGCGTACATCGACCTTAAAGGCCCCCTCTTTGATGAGCTGTTTGGCCTGGCGGATGGTGACCGGTCGGGTGAGGGGTTCTTTGAGGAGTTGGGTGAACTTCTCCTTGGAGAGGCGCATTAGGATGCCGTCGGTGAGCATTTCGATGCTGGCGTTGCGGGGACGGTTGGAGAGCAGCGCTTCCTCGCCGAAGCTGTCGCACTCGCCAAGTTCGGCGAGGGTGGCATCGCCGTGGTCGGTGGGTCGCCACACCTTGCAGCGTCCGCTGCGAATGATGTAGTAGTAGTCGCCCGGTTCGCCGTAGCGAATGATCACCTCACCGACGCTGACCGGGATCTCTTCAAAGGCGGAAAATAGGCGGGAGATGTTGCTGGTGGGGAGCCGTTTGAAGGCGCTGGTGCTAAGGAGCGCCATCATCCAGCTCTGGTCATCGGGGGTTTTGAATTCGTAGATCTCGATCAGATCGAACCCCTCCTCGGGTTGCGAGGGGGTTTCTCCCATGGCAAGGAGGTTTTCAATCAGGTCGCCGGGGAGACGCAAAATGACCGCTTGGGGGGAGCGGACGGTGGCGCGGTAGCGACGCGGTTTGAGGTTAGAGAGGGGGGAGCGGGCATCATCGCTGTCGCCGTCGATGGTGAGGCGGTGCTGGTCGCTGCATAGCAGCTCTAGGGTGCCGCTGTAGAGATAGATGAAGTCATCGTCCTGGTCGCCCTGTTGAAAGACGATTTCGCCTTGGTTGAGGGTGAGGATACGGGCCTGGCTGGCCAATTCACGCTGACTGCGCAGGGGTAGCGACTCAATCGGGATGAGGCGTTGAAAACGTTGGGCATCAAGATTCATCGGTGGTGCTCGTCTGGGGTGAAGGCGGAGCTGAGTCCCCCTTTAAGAACGTACACATCCAACCCTCGGTTGGCAAGAATAAAGGCGGCGGCCTCGCTGCGAATGCCGGTGTCGCAGTAGAGCAGGTATTTGCGTTTGGGATCCATCACCGGGGCCTTGAGGCGGAGCATGTAGAGTGGGATGTTGACGCTGCCTTTCAGTCCGTTATGGGAAAATTCGTTTTCGGTGCGCACGTCGATCTTAACGGCACCGCTGCGCAGTAGGTTGTTGGCTTCGCTGAGACTTACCCATTTGACCAGGGGTGCTTTAAGCAGGGTGTGGAACTTCTCTTTGGCGAGGCGCAGTAGCAGGCCGTCGCTGAGCATGGTAATGGTGGCGTTGCGCGGTTCGTCGGAGATCAGGGCATCTTCGCCGAAGCTGTCAAACTTTTTCAGCTCGGCGAGTTTAATCTCACCGCGTGCGGTGGGGCGGGTCACCTTGCAAGATCCTTCCTGGATAATATAGTAATAGTCGCCGGGATCGCCGAAGCGGATAATCACATCTCCCTTACTGGCGGGAACCGGTTCAAACGATTCAAAGAGCCGTTCGATGTTGGAGGAGGGGAGTTGCAAAAAGGCCTTGGTGCGCAGTAGCGCTAGCGTCCAATCCATATCCTGGGTGAGTGTTGCGTCGAAGCTGTCGCTTTCGGAGAGTTCAAAGCCGTCGCTAATGGAGGTGTTGCCCCAGGTGAGCATGCGCTCTAGGGTAGGGCCATCAATCGCGAGCAGGGTGGCGCTTTCGGAGTGAATCCTGCCTTGAAACTGACGCGGTTTAAGGTTGGCGAGGGGGTAGCGGGTCTGGTCGTCGCCAGCGCGAAAGAGGCGGCTCTCGCCCTCTTTGTTGGTTAGGGTTATTTCTCCCTCCAATAGGTAGATAAAGTCTTCGTCAGCATCGCCGAAGTTGAACGCTTGGTCGCCCTGCTGGTATTGGCGCAACTCGATTAAGTGTGTCAGTTCACGTCGTGCCGACTCCTCTAGGGATTCAATCGGAACGAGGGTTGCGATCTTTTCAAGGTCTATTTCCATGATCTATCCGTTTGGTCTCTGTCGGGGAGTCTTGGTCTGAATCTCGCTGCTTCGGGGGGGGGCCGGTGGACAGCAGAGCGGTATCTGGCGATTATAGGACATTGCGAGGTGACCGGGGAGTACTCTACTGAAGAGCGAGGAGGGTGGAGCGCAGGCCGAGGAGGTGTGAACACTGTTGCGGCTCACTTTCCGAAGTTACACGACGTTGTGGTGGTGAGTTGGATCAGTTGGTCGTGCCAGCCGAGTGGAGGGGTGTGGTGGTGGCTCGGGGGGGCGAGCTGTAGTGCTGCGCTGGCTTGTTGCAGGAGCCGTTCTGCGTTCTCGTTCGGCTGTGCTTGCGCCGCTCCAAGACGCAGGTTGATGGTGAGTGAGCCGGTGGGGAGCGGTAAGGGTTGCTGTTGAATTTGATGGTAAAAGGTGGTGGCGATCTTGGTGACGAGCGCACGGTCGGCGTTGGTGAGGATGACTCCGAGGTAATCGGGGCCGAGGCGGCCGATCAGGTCGCCGGTGCGGACCGACTGTTTGAGGGTGTTGCAGATCCAGGGGAGGATCTTCTCCTCAAACTCAATGCCAAGAACTTTGCCAATTTTGTCGGTGCCGCTTAACTCGATCAGGAGCAGGGCCATGCCGCTGCCCTGTGAACGGTGGCTGTTGAGCAGTTTGTCGAGGTAGATCAGGGTGCCGTGGCGGGTGAGGAGTCCCAGTTCGACATCCAGCAGCCCGGTATCTCGGTAGCAGGTCAGCTCTTCGCGAATGCGGGTGGCGTAGTCTACGGTCAGCTCCAGTTCGGTCTGCTGGCGGCGGATCTGGTGCAGTAGATCTTTCTCCGAATCGACGAGGTAGGCGCAGGCGTGGCGGACTAGGGCGAAGATCTCTTGGGGGGCGGAGTGGAGCAGTTCATTCAGTACCGGTTGCGTAAAGGCGCGGAGCCGGGCCTGCGGGGAGGTGACGACGGCGGTGGCGGTGCGCGTGTGGTTGCCGATGATGAAGGCGAGTTCGCCAAACAGCTCATCCGGGCCGAGGCGTTTGGGCTTTTTGCCGGGGGCGAAAAAGAGATCAACGGTTCCCTCTTCAATCAGGTACATTTCGGAGCCGCAGTCGCCGATGGCAAAGAGGACTTCGGCCGCAGTGTGGTGGCGGATCTCGCCACAGTGGCGTAGCCAGTCGATGGTGGTGTAGCGAGACCCGGTTGCGGAGTCGTTGGGGATGAGGGGTTGGATGGTAGGCACTTGGATCATATCCTCGTTGCGGGTTATGGTGTAGACTCTGCCGTTGAGGTAGGTCGCCCTCGATTCAGATGGTAGGTTGCTCTTTGGGGCGTTGTGGTCGCCCCTTTCGGGCAGCGGGTACAAGCCGGGACGGCCCGAAGGCCGTCCTACGTCCCTTCCTAGTCAAGGTAACGGCGAATCTTCTCCATCAGCAGCTCGGCGCTGACCGGTTTGGTTAGGTACTCATTGCTTTCGCTCATTTTACCCTTAATCTTGTCCATTAGTCCATCGCGAGAGGTGAGGATAAAGACCGGAAGCCTGGTAAACATCGGTTTTTTACGAATCGACTCCAGCACTCGGTAGCCATCGACCCCCGGCATGATCAGATCCAGCAGCAGCAGGTCGGGGCGTTCGTTCTCCAGTTGTCCGAGAGCCTCGAAGCCGTTCTCTGCCTCGATTACGTTAAAACCATTTTCGAGCAGGATGCGGGAGATGGATTTGCGGGCGATACGGCTATCATCCGCCACCAGAACCTTAAACTTTTTGTAGTTCGGTGCCGGCTTGCTCGGTTTTTCGCGGTGAGCAGGGGAGGCGGGACGAGGTTGGTCGGGGCGTACTACCGAAACCTGGAAGTAACTAAAGAACTCATTGTCTTTTAGGTCACAAGGTTTTTTCTCTGCTGTAGCACTGCTGTCACCGTCGCGAAACTGGTACTGCAAGCCATCCAGTTGACGGATTGCCGGAAGGGCAGCAGGGCCTTTGAGGAGCTGGTAGCGCACCGAGCAGACAACTCCCTGGCGCAGTTGCACCTTGCCCCACCCCCCTTCGGCGCTAAAAAAGACTGCGGTGGTAGTCCGTCGCTGTTCGCTCAGCTCTTTGAGCGCATCGACAAAACCCGATACGTCTGATTTATAGTACATGGTCTGTTCCTGTGCTGCGAGATCATCCGTGGTAGCCGTGGCTAGTCGTGTGGCCGTGTACGGTCATGGTCCTATCCCTGAATATGCAACGGCAGGGTGACTTTGACCTCAAGTCCGGTTTCCTCTTGGTGGTTGGCGAGCAGAATCGACCCCCCATGCTGTTCGACCAGTGCGCGACTGAGGAGCAGACCCAGTCCGCTGCCGGTTTCGCCAGCGGTGCCGGATTTGAGGCAGCGCCGGTCGAGTTGGAAGATCGCCGGTAGCTCGCTCACCGGGATTCCGGTGCCATGATCGCTAATCCGCAGGGTGGCATGGGTAGCATCGGTCTCGGCGGTAACCTCAACGCTGCCGCCGTGATGGCTATATTTGATTGCGTTGGAGAGCAGATTCTCGAAAACCTTTTGCAACATATCGGGATCTCCCGGCAGGGTGAGTGCCGGGTCGATCTGGGTCTGTAGCACAATCCCTTTATGTTGTAGCTCATTATAATAGAGAGTAGTTGCCTCTTCGACCAGCTCGGCGAGGGGAATCGGGCGCGGGTGGTAGCCGAATAGGCCGCTCTGTAAGCGCGCCCAAGAGAGCAGGTTATCGAGCAGCCCACTCACATTTTCAGCGGTGCTATCGGCCATGCGCAGATACTCATCCAGCTCTTCAGGCTGTAGCTCTCGCCACTCCTGACTGAGCATTGCTAACATGCCGCGCAGTCCCTGAAAAGGGGCGTTGAGTTCGTCGGCGATAATCGACAGAAAGCGATCTTTGGCCGCCATCATTTCGCGCAGCTCCAGTTCACTGCGGCGTAACCGCAGGTGGGTGCGTACCCGTGCCAGTAGCTCTTCCGACTTAAAGGGCTTGGTGATGTAGTCGATGCCGCCGACGCTAAAGCCCTTGACGATACTGTCGGTATCGGTTTTGGCGGTGAGAAAAATTACCGGAATCTCTGCGGTCTCAGGCCGCTGTTTGATGCGGGTGCAGGTGTCAAAACCGTTGAGGTTAGGCATCATGACATCGAGCAAGATCAGATCGACCTCGCCTTCTGCGACCACATCCAGAGCAGCGAGTCCGTCGGTGGCAAAGAGCAGTTCGTAGCCCTCATGGCGCAGGTGAGTGGCGACAACTTGGATATTCTCCATGACATCGTCAACGATGAGTACTACCGGGTTCCTTGGTTCAGTCATCATTTTTTCCTCATTTCCAATGGGTTCAAATCAGATGTATGCAAATCGGGCGATTGGGCCGCCTCTCTCCACTCTCTCCAGAGCGCCGCGAAGGCATCGGCAGGCAGCGCTTTACCGTAGAGCCAGCCTTGCCCCTCATGGCATCCCAGGTCGCGGAGAAATTGCTCTTGGGCCTCCTTCTCTACCCCCTCGGCGATGACTCGCAAACCGAGTCCGTGGGCTAATTGAATAATGGTTCGGGTGATCGCCTCGCCGCTGGGGTCTCCCGGAATCCCTTTGACAAAAGAGCGATCAATCTTCAGCTTGTCAATCGGTAGTTGATTGAGGTAGCTGAGCGAGGAGTAGCCGGTGCCGAAGTCATCAATCGCAAGCAGGAAGCCGTGCTCCCGCAGTTGCGAAAAGGTTACCATAGCCCCCTCGGCATCGGCCAGAATCAGCCCCTCGGTGATCTCCAGTTCGATCTGCTGCGGGGCGATCTGGTGGCGTGTAAGGAGTTCTAATATGGTATCGCTGGGGTTGTGGTCACGAAACATGAGCGGCGAGAGGTTAATCGCCAGCCGTTGCGGAGAGATCCCTTCGCTCTGCCAACGGTTGAGTTGAGCGGCGATGGTGTCGATCAGCCACTCGGTCATCGGTACCACCAAACCGCTCTCTTCGGCGAAGGGGATGAAGCGGTCGGGAGTGAGCAGTCCGAGGCGTGGGTGTTGCCAGCGGATCAGGACTTCGGCGGCGATCAGCGCCCCGCTCTGCAGGTCGATCTGCGGCTGGTAGAAGGGGACGAACTGCTGCTCTTTGAGGGCGAGGTGAAAGTCGCTCTCCAGCACGACCCGCTCCAGGGCCAGGTCGGTCATTTCGCGGGAGTAGAAGCGGTACCCTTCGCCCCCTTCGCTGCGGGCGTGGCCGAGGGCGGCGCTGGCCTGGTGGAGCAGGGTGTCGAACTGCTCACTGTCTTGGGGAAACAGGCTAATACCAATCATGCCGCCGGGGGTCAGGGAGTATTCACCAATGCGAAACGGCTGGTTGAGGGCGCTGAGAATCTGGTTAGCGACTTCGGCCCCATCCCACCCTTGGGTGATCCCTTCGAGCAGTACCGCGAAGGTGTCGCCATCGAGCCGCGCTAGGGTGTCGTGGTGGCGGAGCGTCTCGCCGATGCGTTGACCCACCTGCTGCAAGAGCTGGTCGCCAACCGGGTGGCCGAGGCTGTCGTTAATCGCTTTAAAGCGGTTGCAGTGGATGACTAGCAGCGCCCCTAGGTTGCCGCGTCGGGAGTGGTGGCGAATCGCCTGCTCGCAACGGTCACTAAGCAGTGAGCGGTTGGGCAGACCGGTGAGAACATCGTGATTGGCGAGGAAGCGCAGCCGCTGTTCCGAACGCTTCATCTCGGTGAGGTCGCTGAGAATGCCGATGTAGTACTCGGTAGTGCGGCGCTGCTGATCTACGACCGCGATGATGGAGGCGGCGACCGGGAACCCCTCGCCGCTCTTGCGTCGATTCCAGAACTCGCCGCGCCAACTGCCGGTGCAGGCGACCTCCTCCCACAGCGAGCGGTAGAAGGCCTTGTCGTGGCGGCCAGAACTTAACAGTCGTGGGGTCTTGCCGAGTACCTCTTCTTCGCGGTAGCCGGTAATTTCGCAAAAGGTGCGGTTGACCGCCAACAGGCGGTGCTTGGCATCGGTCACCATAATCGCATCGGAGCTGTGATCAAAGACGACGGCGGCCTGACGCAGCCGGCGCTGGCTCTCGATGCGGTCGCTGACATCGCGCACCAAAACCACATAGCGGAGTTCTTCACTAAAGGGGTCGCGGTGGGTAGCGACCGCCAGCTCCAGCCAGCAGTCGCCCTGTTCCGTGGCTAGAGCGCAGAGGGTGCCGAGGTGGTGGCGGTCACGACCTGCCGCCTCTAGTGCCTGGTAGAGCGGGGCGGCCAGCGCTGGGGCGAACAGCTCTTCCGGGGTGCTGCCGAGGCACTCCTGGGGGCAGAGCAGGAGTTGGGGTAGCGGGTTGTGCCACGCCTCTAGCCGAAACTGCTGGTCAAACAGCAGCATTGCATCGGGGAGCGCCTCAATGGTAGCGGCTAGTTGACTATGCACCCGGTGGTAGCGCTGCTCTTCACTGCGCCGCTGTTCGGTGACATCGCGTTCAATGCAGTGGTAGCCGTTGAGGGTGCCGTCGCGTTCACGCGCTCCGACCATGCGGGCGTGCATGCGGTACCAGCGACCATCGCCGCCGCGCAGACGGTATTCGGTCTCCAGCCAAGGGGAACCGGTGGGATGCTCGCTAAAGAGCTGACGCAACGGGGTACGATCTTCGGGGTGAATCACCTCCAGCCAAGAGCTGGGACGTTCGCGCAGTTGCCGCTGGGTGATGCCGGTGAGGCGGTGGTAGGCGTTGTTGACCTGGCGCAGGGTGCCATCCAGGTTGCGCACGCAGGCGATATCCTCGATATTGGCGACGAAGTCGGCGAGTTGCTGATAGGCGGTGGTGCGCTCCTGCTCGGCCTGGCGGCGCTGCTTGATTTCGGCTTGCAGTTGCTGGTTGTGGTTCTCAATCAGCCGTTGCTGGCGGTGGAACTCCAGGTGGTGGTGGAGCCGTGCCAGCAGTTCGGTGTGGTTAAAGGGCTTGGTGATATAGTCCACGCCGCCGCTGGCAAAGCCCCGGCTGATGCTCTCTTCGTCGGTGCGGGCGGTGAGAAAGATGATCGGAATGGAGCGGCTGGCGGGGTTTTGCTGCAACCGGGCGGCGACTTCAAAACCGCTCATTCCCGGCATCATCACATCCAGCAGGATCAGGTCGAAAGATTCGCTGGTGATTAGCTCCAGGGCATCACTGCCGTTGACCGCAAAGGAGAGATCATACTCCAGCGGGGCGAGAACAGTGGCGACGACCTGAATGTTGCCCGGAGTATCATCTACGATCAAGATGGAGTAGCGGTGGTGGGTGATCATGGCAGGATTAGCGAGCCGATGGGGCGGTATCTGAGGATCGGGGCAGGTGGTTGCTACAGGCCTGACGCAGCCGCTCCACCAAGTGCGGGAAGTCGGCAAGGGTGGCGGCTATGCCGACGATATCAAAGGTGCTGCTCTGTTGCTGCAAGCGATCGCCAAAACTGTGCAGCGGTTCGATGTGGAGGCGTACCCCCTGCTCCTCCAGCAGCGCGCCGAACGCTCCGATCTCGCGAAAGGAGCGGCGTCTGGAGATGGTCTGCCACTGTTCGTGCAGTGGCCCCTCCAACTCGTCGATAAAGGCGGCGAGTTGTTCGCAGCGGTGGGGATCCAGGTGCAGTGCGGAGTTCCCCTTGGGAGATCCGCTATCGGTCACCGCTGGGGCGGCGGCGGTCTGGCGGTGGTGCAAAAAACGCCCTAGCTCCCCAAGGAGCTGTTCACGCTCAACCGGTTTGGGGAGGTAGCCGTTAAATCCTTTTCTCAGAAAAAAGGATTGATCGACACCGACCACCGAGGCGGTGAGGGCGATCACCGGGAGCTGCTGCCAGCGCGGTTGCTGGCGAATTCGCGCCAGGGTCTGGTAACCATCCAGCACCGGCATGCGCAGATCCAGTAGCACCAGGTCGCAAGCGTGCTGCTCCAGTTGCTGGAGCGCCTCGATACCGTTCTCGGCCTCCAGGAGGGTGATTGGATACTCACTGAGTATAGCATAGATCAGTTCGCGGTTTTCGGCGATGTCATCAACGACGAGAAGGGTGCCGCCAGTGACGGTGAACCCCCCTTGCTCGCTCTCTTCAAAGGGAGGCGGGTCGTTCTCGGAGGCCGCTGTGACGGCGTGGAGCTGAAGGCGAAAAATTGATCCCTCGCCGTGTTGGCTCTCCACCTGAATCGTGCCCCCCATCATCTCGACCAAGCGGCGGCAGATGCTCAAGCCCAGGCCGGTGCCACCGTGCAGTCGGGTATCCTCCTCATCCTGCTGGCGGAAGGCATCAAAAATCAAATCGAGCTTGTGCGGGTCGATCCCTTTGCCGCTATCGGACACTGAGATTTCCAGGGTAAATTCGTTGGGGTCGCTACTGGGGAGCCATTGCGCACCGATCCGAATGTAGCCTCGGGAGGTGAATTTAATCGCATTGCCAACTAGGTTGACCAAGATCTGGCGAATTCGCAGGTGGTCGATCACCAGGCGTTGCGGTACGCTCTCTTCGATCTGCTGCTCCAGGCGCAGCCGCTTCTCTTCAGCCTTGAGCGAGAAGATCGCCAGCACCTCCTGAACCAGGGCGCGAAGGTCGCTCGGCTCCTTCTGAATGGTGAGTCGTCCAGCCTCGATCTTGGAGAGGTCGAGGATATCGTTAATTAGCGTAAGGAGTGCCGTGCCGCTGTTACGGATGGTCTGCAGGTAGTGGCGGTAGCGGGGGTCGTCGATCTCTCGGTGGAGCAGTTCGGAGAAGCCGAGAATCGCATTCATCGGGGTGCGAATCTCGTGGCTCATGTTGGCCAGAAAGGCGCTCTTGGCGCGGTTGGCCGCTTCCGCCTCCTCTTTGGCGCGTTGCAGTGCCGCCTCCGCCTCTTTTTTGGCACCGATGTCTTGGATGTGCATCACCAAGTGCTTCGGCTCTCCCTCTTCGGTGCGAATGAGGGAGGTGTTGGTGAGCGTCCAGAGTACCTCGCCGCTGGCCGTGACAAAGCGCTTTTCGTGGGTGTAGCTGGAGTTTTTGCCGGCCAGAATCCCCTCCAGCAACGCTCGCTCTTTATCCCGGTCATCAAAATGGGTCAGCTTAAGCAAGCTGCTACCCAGCAGGCGGTGGGTGGAGTAGCCAAGCATCTGGCCGAGCGCCTGGTTAACGCGCAGCAGGCGCTGCTGGTAGGGGGAGACTAGGGTCATGCCGTGACCAGCATACTCAAAGGCTTGGCGAAAGTTGGCTTCACTCTCGGCGCGTGCCCCTTCGCTGCTTTTGCGCTCGGTGATATCTTGCAACTGCAAGACCCAGCGGGCGCTACGATCCTGCTCCAGCGGGGAGAGGGTGGTGCTGCCCCAGATAAAGTGGTTGCGGTCGGGGACAAAGCGCAGATCGTGGGTGACTGCTTGGTTCTCGACCGCTGCTAGCGCCTCCTGCTGCATGTCGCGCCAGGTGCCGTGATCGGTCGGATGGATTAGCTCAAACATCTGGCAGGCGAGTAGCTCCTCTTCGGAGCGCCGAAAGATCCGGCACATCGCCGGATTAACCGAGACAAAACCGAGTTCGCGGTTAAGCAGCGCCAATCCCAGTGCGGAGGCGTGAAACAGTCCGCGAAAGCGGCTCTCGCTACGTGCCAATTGCTCTTCGGCGAGTTTGCGCTGGGTGACATCCTCTTTGATCGAGAGATAGTGGGCCACCACTCCGTGGTGATCATAGATCGGCGTGATGGTGGTTGACTCCCAGTAGAGTTCCCCATTGGCGCGGCGGTTGCAAATGTCCCCGCGCCACACCTCGCCCTGCTTGATCTGCTCCCAGATGTTACGGTAGAAGGCGCCGTCGTGGACTCCGGAGGCGAGAAAGTTGGGCTT
>SLIM01000143.1 GCA_007135625.1 Gammaproteobacteria bacterium | reverse complement strand
CGCAGGTTGGCGTGGCGCTGCCACTCGTCGCCCGGCATTTTGAACAGCATCGAGCCTTTGCCGTGAACCACTTCGTCGTGCGAAAAGGGGAGGACGAAGTTTTCGGTAAAGGCGTACAACATGCTGAAGGTCAGCTTGTCGTGGTGGTACTGCCGATGAATCGGGTCGTGCTCCATGTAGCTGAGGGTGTCGTTCATCCACCCCATGTTCCACTTGAGATCGAAGCCAAGGCCGCCGAGGTAGGTGGGGCGGCTCACTTGGGGCCAGGAGGTGGACTCTTCGGCGATCATCAGTGCGCCGGGGCAGTGTTCGTGCACCGCAATGTTCATGTCGCGAATGAAGTCGATGGCGGCGAGGTTTTCGCGTCCGCCATACTGGTTGGGAATCCACTCCCCTGCCTCGCGTGAATAGTCGAGGTAGAGCATCGAGGCGACGGCATCGACCCGCAGCCCGTCGATGTGCAGCTCTTGGCACCAGTAGATGGCGCTGGCGATGAGGAAGCTCTTGACCTCATTACGCCCGAAGTTGTAGATCAGGGTAGACCAATCTTTATGTTCGCCGAGGCGCGGGTCGGCGTGTTCGTAGAGCGGGGTGCCGTCGAAATGGGCGAGGCCGTGGGCATCTTTGGGGAAGTGGGCGGGTACCCAGTCGAGTAAAACCCCGACTCCATTGCGGTGGCAGTGGTCGATGAAGTAGCGGAAGTCGTCGGGGGTGCCGAAGCGGCTGGTGGGGGCGAAGTAGCCGGTTGCTTGGTAGCCCCAGGAGAGATCGTAGGGGTGTTCGGTGACCGGCAGCAGCTCGATGTGGGTAAAACCCATTTCGCGCACATAGTCCACCAGTTGGTGGGCGAGGTCGCGGTAGTTGAGAAACTCCCCTTCCGGGTCGCGCCGCCAGGAGCCGAGGTGAACTTCGTAGACCGACATCGGGATGTGCTGCCAGTCGGCAACTGCGCGTTGCGCCATCCAGTCGCCATCGCCCCACTGGTAGGGGCTGTGTGCGGTGATAATGGATCCGGTGCGCGGGCGTAGCTCCTGCGCTTGGCCGTAGGGGTCGGCTTTGAGCAGTACTTCGCCGCTGTGGCGGTTGCGCAGCTCATATTTGTAGAGGTGGCCCGGCTCCAGATCGGGGATGAACAGCTCCCACACGCCACTGCCGCCGCATACCCGCATTTGGTGGGTACGGCCATCCCAGCGGTTGAAGTCGCCGACCACGCTGACCCGTTCGGCGTTAGGTGCCCACACCGCAAAGCGGATGCCGGCGACGCCATCCACTTCGTGGACATGAGCGCCGAGAAAACGGTAGCTGTGGTGGTGGCGACCCTCGCCGAAGAGGTGGAGGTCGAAGTCGCTAATTTGTGGCGGATAGGTGTAGGGGTCGTGCTGGATATGCTCGCGGTGGTCGTGGTCGCGCCAGATCAGGCGGTAGTGGGGCGGGAGCATGGAGCCGTCGCCGCGCCACTCGAAGAGGTCGCTCTCGGGGAGGCGCTGAAGGACAAATCCCCCTTCAGCGATGGTAACTTCTAAAGCCTGTGGGTTAAAGACCCGAACGACGCTCTCTTTACCGTCGAAGTGACACCCTAATAGTGCGAAGGGGTCATGGTGGCGCGCCTCTAGCAGCCGTTGTAACTCTTGGTTCATAGACTGGGTATCCTTAGTTGGTTTTTTATTTTTCGTTTTAGAAATCATGATGTAGAATCGCATTGACCCGACGGCAGATCTCGCGACCGTAGTCGGTCCAGAGTCCCTCTCCCCAGTAGCGGTAGCAACTGGTCTCTGCACTTAAGAGATGAAACAGGGCGTTGCGATAGCGCGGGTCGCTGCTGGCGATGCCAGGCTCGATTACGGTGGTGTAGAAGTTGGCGCTGGCCTCTTCCATCGGTTGCAGGACACTGTCGTACCCCTTGACCCAGGAGAGGTTGCTGGTCCAGCTCCCCCCCTCTACATGGAAACGTCCATCTTCGCGCCGTAGCTCTTCGATCACGGCGGCGAGCCGCTCGGGACCGTCGCCGGGACGCATGCGCTGCCAGATGCGCTGCTGAAAGAGCGGTTGAAGAGTCGGGAATGCCTCCTCACCAATCCCCATGGCGGCGAGGTGTTCAAGGTATTCGGTGGCGTTAAGCGCCGGGGTGGCGCTGCCGCTGCTGGCACGCACCGCCTCCAGGTACTTGGACGGAAACTCATTCATCATCACCCCGCCATTTTCGCCGTCGGCGATTTGGGTCACCAGCGGCGGGACATCGCGCCCGGCGAGCTGCTGCCGTCCGCAACTGAGCGCCTCGTAGTAGGGCTGCATCTGCCCCACCAGTTTGGTGTCGGAGCCTTGGGTCTTAATGATTGCGGTGATGCTCACCTGCTCCCCGGCGGAGTTGGTGCAGACCAAGCGGTGCGGCAGGTGCGGCTGGCGCGGGTGGTGGCCATCTTCGGGGTGTTCGACGGTATGCTCCTGCACCAGCACCCAGGTGTAGCCGCACTCTTTGAGGGTTTTGACGAAAGCGTAGGCGACATCGGGGTGGTTGGGCAGTGCCATCTCCGAGGGGGAGAAGCCGCGCACCCGCGCCAGCGCTTCGCCGCCGAAGAGGGCGGCGAAGTGGTGCTGCCAGGCGCGCACATGGAGGCGGAAGTCCTGCACCGGGGTGGAGGGGGCGACGGCGTGGCCCCACGGCGCACCCAGCCACTCGACGCAGTGGCGGTATTGGGGATCGCAAGTGACCCGCCGCAGCCGCTCAAAGACCCCCTCCAGCCCCATCTGGCGCATACCGTAGAGCAGGGTGCCGGAGTACTCCAGCATCACCCGAGGCTGTTTGCCCTCGGCCACCAGTTGCGGTACCAGGTCGCCGATGCGCTGGTAGCAGTTGACAAAGGCGGGGGCGTTATGGTTGTCGCCCATGCCTTGGTTCTCCATCATGTAGTGCAGATTGCTGATGATCGCCGCAGTGGAGAGCTCGCCGCCGCCAGCGGGGACGAGCGGCTGGTGCATGTGCAGGGCGACGGCGTAGGCGCTCTGAATTGCCGCAAAGTCGATGCCGCTCTCCGCCAGGTAGATCGGTCTCCCCTGGGACTCGGCAAGGATGCGTTCAATCTCCGCCTCGCTGCCGCAGAGATTAGGCAGGCCATCAATGAGTTCGGGCATCTGTGACATTATACTGCTCCTTATGCGTAGTTGGCACTGCGGCCTATTTATGGCGAATCAGCTCGTAGATTTCAAGATACTTCTCACCCGGAATGTTCCAGGAGTAGTCGTAGCGCATACCGTTCATCGCCAGCTCTTGAAAGGCCTCCGGCTCTTCGTACCAGAGGTCGAGGGCGCGGCGCAGTGCCGATTCAACTGCGTGGCAGTCGGTCTGGTGAAAGACGAAGCCGTTGCGCTGCTGCGTTGGCCGTTCGCTGTGGTGGTAGTCAAAAACGGTGTCGGCAAGACCGCCTACGGCACGCACCACCGGCACCGCGCCGTAGCGCAGCGCGATCATCTGGGTCAGGCCGCACGGCTCGAAGAGGCTGGGAACGACCAGCAGGTCGGCCCCGGCATAGATGATATGGGCCAGCTCCTCGTTGTAGCCGATCTCCAAGTGGCAGTCGGGATGTTCGTTCAGCTCGTGCTTGAGTTCCCAAAACTCCGCATTAATTCCCATTTCTGGGCTGGAGCCGAGCAGAACAAACTGCCCACCCCTCTCAAGGGTATAACGAATGGCGTGTTTAATCAACGGCACCCCTTTTTGCGCATCGAGTCGCCCGACATAGGCGACCAGCGGACGTGCCACTTCCCGCTTCTGCTCCTTGCGCAGCCACATCCGTTCACGCAGCGCCGCTTTATTCTTAGCCTTGGCGGCAAACTGCTCCACATCGTAGGGGACGGCGATGTAGGGGTCGTTTTGCGGGTTCCACATCTCGTAGTCGAGACCGTTGAGGACTCCACCAAACTTTTCTCGATGCAGATGGAGGGTATGCCCCAGACCGTAGCCCCAGTCGGTGTGGCGTACCTCCCAAGCGTGGCGCGGGGAGACGGTGGTGGTGTAGTTGGCATAGACCACGGCACCTTTGCTGTAGTTGATCGCGCTCGGGTTGAAGTCGTCGCCCAGCCGGTCACGGCTAAAGTAGTAGTCGGGCCGCCCAAGGCCGGTGAACCAGAGGACATTTTCGCCTGCAATACCTTGGTGCTTGAAGTTGTGGATGGTGTGGCAGACCCGACTACACCCCATCCCCGCCTGCTGGTAGAGGTCGTAGAGCATCACCGGGGCGAGGGCGGTCTGCCAGTCGTGGGTGTGAATGATCTCCGGGCGCTTGCCGGCGTGGAGGAGAAACTCCAGCGCCGCTTTGGTAAAAAAAGCGAAGCGCATGTGTTCATCGACAAAGCCGTAGTAACTACCCCGACTGAAGAAGTTGTCGTGGGAGTGCGGTTCGATAAAAAAACATTTGCGCCCATGAATAAATCCAAACCAGACGGTGCAGCGAATATGGTAGTTGAACCAGGGAACCCACAGGTCGCTATGGCTGATCTGGAGATCCCAGATATGATCATAGCGCATACAGTCGTACTTGGGCAGAATAATCTCCACCGCATGGCCGCGAATCTCCAGCTCACGGCTCAATCCATAGACCACATCACCCAGTCCGCCGACCTT
>SLIM01000188.1 GCA_007135625.1 Gammaproteobacteria bacterium | reverse complement strand
CCGCATAATAAACTCCGGGGTGATCCACCCCTCCCCCACCCGCCCGCGAATGCCGTCGGTGCCAAAATAGCGTTGTCCCATCGTTAACTCTCCCCCTGCGATTATCATAGCGCCTTGCAAACGCTAGTCCTGGACCAGCTCATAGTCATGGCTAATCGCAATTTGCGCCGCCGACAGCATAATTGAGGCGGAGCAAAACTTCTCCGCACTCAGGGAAATCGCCCGCTCCACCGCCTTCGCAGTAAGGTCAGGACCGCTCACGATAAAATGGATATGGATGCGAGTAAACACCTTAGGATCACTCTCCGCCCGCTCTGCCGAGAGCGTAACCTCGCAGCGGGTCACCGTGTGGCGACCCTTGCGCAGGATGTGAATCACATCAAACTGGGTACACCCCCCCAGCCCGAGCAGGATCATCTCCATCGGACGCACCCCCAGGTTCCGCCCGCCAAACTCCGGGGGGCCATCCATCACCACCCCATGCCCACTCCCCGACTCCCCGACCATAAGGGCATTCTCAACCCACTTTACTCGCGCTTCCATCTAGTTCCCCTTTTACCCAACTTGTTGCATAAAACCTACTGCCTACTCCAGAGTCCCTACGTACTCCTCCTCTCGCCTCGCACCTCGCGCCTCGCGCCTCGCACCTCGCACCTCGCACCTCGCACCTCGCACCTCGCACCTCGCGCCTCTCTCCTGCTCACAGTATAACGAAGGATCAAAGATCGACAAAGCGACCAAAAGTAGCCTACAATTACCGCATCTCCCACTGGCGACCGACCTGTTGCACCACCATGAAGCCACATTCCTCTCTGCCTGAGTCTATCAGCGCCTTCTTGTCCCACTGCAAACGCAAGGTTGTGCGTGCCAAAAGCGACCTCGCTCACGCTGGCGAACCTGCTGACAGCCTGATGTACCTGCTAAAAGGATCCGTCTCGATTATCATTGAAGATGAGGAGGGGCATGAGATCATTCTCGCCTATCTGAATCGAGGGGATTTTATCGGAGAGATGGGGCTGTTCTCCAAGGAGCGCGTCCCCACCCGCAGTTGGCGGGTACGCGCCCGCACCGAGTGCGAGGTAGCCGAGATCCCCTACAGCAAACTGGAGGCCCTGTTTGAGGGAGCGCTGCGTGACCACACCCGCAGCCTTCTCTACGCCATCGGCCACCAGCTCTCCACCCGCCTACTCAACACCAGCCGCAAAGTTGGTCACCTCGCCTTTCTCGATGTCACCGGACGCATCGCCGGAACCCTGCTCGACCTCTGCCGCCAACCCGACGCAATGAGCCATCCCGATGGTGTGCAAATTCGCATCACCCGCCAGGAGCTAGGGCGCATCGCCGGCTGCTCCCGCGAAATGGCCGGGCGGGTACTCAAAAATATGGAGGAGCAGGGACTGCTATGGATGCACGGCAAGAACATCGTAATTTTTAACCGTAACGAAGAGACTCTCGCACTCCCCCCCTCTTCCACAGGATACCCCCAATGAAGGCAACCATGATGACCAGCACCGGCGGTCCCGATGTGCTGGTTCCTACCCTAATCAGCGAACCGCAGATTCACCACCCCCAGCAGGTCAAGGTACGGCTCCATGCCGCTGGGGTCAACCCAGTCGATACCAAAGTTCGCGCCCGTGGTCTCTTCTATCCCGATGCCATCCCGGCCATTCTCGGCTGCGACGGTGCTGGCGAAGTGGTCGCCATCGGCAGCGAGGTAGAGCGCCTGGCGGTGGGCGATGCGGTCTGGTTTTGCAACGGCGGACTCGGCGGCGAGCCGGGCAACTACGCCGAATATACCCTGGTCGATAGCCGCGTCGCCCGCCACAAACCCCCGAGCCTCAGCTTTGCCGAGGCCGCAGCCGCGCCGCTGGTACTGATCACTGCCTGGGGAGCGCTGTTTGATCGGGGCCACTTGCAGGCGGGGCAGGAGGTACTCATTCACGCTGGTGCGGGCGGGGTGGGCCATGTCGCCATTCAGCTCGCCAAACAGGCCGGAGCGCGGGTCTTCACCACCGTCAGCAGTGAGGAGAAGGCCGCCTTTGTGCGCTCCCTAGGGGCCGATGAGGTGATTCGTTACGACCAGCAGGATTTTGTCACCGAAATCAACCGCCACACCAACGGGCGCGGAGTCGATCTGGTGTTCGACACCGTCGGGGCCGATACCTTTCGCCAGAGCATTCACGCCACCGCCCACTTCGGCGACCTGGTCACCCTGCTCGACCCCGGCAGCGAGGTGCAGTGGAAAGAGGCACGCAACCGTAATCTGCGAATTGGATTTGAACTGATGCTCACCCCGCTGCTGCGCGACCTCCCCGCCGCCCGCGCCCACCACGGCGAGATTCTCGACCACTGCGCCGAACAGATCGCCGCCAGTCGGCTCCGCATCCACCTCAACCGCACCCTCCCCCTTGAGCAGGCCGGCGCAGCCCACCGCCTGATCGAGCAGGGGGGGATGATCGGCAAGCTCGCCCTGACCTGCGGATAGTCGCACCGATGTCCAACCCCAACCTGCTGATTTTGGTCGATGGCTCCTCCTACCTGTTTCGCGCCTACCACGCCGCCCCCAGCCTAAACAACGCCCAGGGCCAGGCCACCGGAGCGCTCTTCGGTGTCCTCAACATGCTCAAGCGGCTCATCGCCGACCACGACCCCGCCTATATGGCAGTGATCTTTGATGCCAAAGGGAAAAACTTCCGCCACCGCCTCTACCCCGACTACAAGGCCAACCGCCCGCCGATGCCGGAGGAGCTAGCCAGCCAAATCGAACCGCTGCACCGCGCCGTTCGCGCCCTCGGATTGGCGCTGCTCTGCGTAGAGGATGTCGAAGCGGATGATGTGATCGGCACCCTCGCAGTCGCCGCCAGCGAGCAGCAGATGGAGGTACTCATCTCCACCGGCGATAAGGATATGGCGCAGTTGGTCAGCCAGCGCGTCACCCTGATCAACACCATGGACAACAGCCGCCTCGACCGCGACGGAGTCTATGCCAAATTCGCCGTCTGGCCGGAGCAGATGCGCGACTGGCTCGCCCTGGTGGGCGACAGCAGCGACAACATCCCCGGGGTTTCCAAATGCGGCCCCAAGACCGCCGCCAAGTGGCTCCAGCGCTACCCCACCCTGGAGCAGCTCATCGCCAACGCCGCCCAGATCAGCGGCAAAGTGGGCGACAACCTGCGCCAGGCACTGCCCCAGCTCGCCCTCTCGCAAGAGCTAGCCACCATCCGCTGCGACCTGACCCTACCGCTCACCCCGCAGCAGCTCACCCGCACCCCCCCCGACATCGCCACCCTGCGCGAAATCTACCAGTGGATGGACTCTCCGCGCCTCCTCGCCAGCCTGCCGCCGGAGAACCCCGCCGCCAGCCCTGACCCCGCCGCCCGCGCCGGGCGCTATACAACCATTCTTAATCAAAAAGATTTTGACCAGTGGCTGACCCGCCTGGAGCAGGCCGAACTCTTCGCCCTCGACTGCGAAACCACCAGCCTCGACACCCTGGAAGCGGAGATCGTCGGCCTCTCCTTCGCCATCCAAGCGGAAGAGGCGGCCTACCTGCCGCTAGCCCACAGCTACCTCGGCGCCCCCCCCCAGCTCGACCGCGACACCACCCTCGCCCGCCTCAAGCCGCTGCTCGAAGACCCCGAGCGCAAAAAAGTGGGGCAGAACCTCAAATATGACCACGGGGTACTCGCCAACCACGGCATCACCCTGCGCGGCATCGCCTTCGACACCATGCTCGAATCCTACCTCCTCAACGCCACCGCCACCCGTCACGACCTCGACTCACTAGCGGCCTACTACCTGCACTACCCCACCACCCCCTTTAAAGAGGTCGCCGGCAGCGGCGCCAACGCCCTGCGCTTCGACCAGATCCCACTCGACCAGGCCGCCCCCTACGCCGCCGAGGATGCCGACATCGCCCTGCGCCTGCACCAGACCCTGTGGCCGCGCCTCCAGGCCAACCCGGCCCAGGCGCGGCTGCTGCAAGAGACCGAAATCCCACTGCTTGAGGTACTCTCCCGCATCGAACGCACCGGGGTCTGCATCGACCGGGCGCTGCTTGGGGAACTGAGCCAGCAACTGGGCAGCGAAATCGCCCACCTGGAGCAGCAGGCCGAACAGCTCGCCGGACACCGCTTCAACCTCAACTCCCCGAAACAGATCGGCCAGATCTTCTTTACAGAGCTGCAACTGCCGATGAAGAAAAAGACCCCCAAGGGGGCACCCTCCACCGCCGAATCGGTACTCGAAGCGCTCGCCGCCGACGGCTTTGAACTGCCCGCCGTAATCCTCCGCCACCGCAGCCTGAGCAAGCTCCAATCGACCTACAGCGACAAACTGCCGCGCATGATCCACCCGCGTAGCGGTCGCCTTCACACCTCCTACCACCAAGCGGTCACCGCCACCGGTCGCCTCTCCTCCGCCGAACCCAACCTGCAAAACATCCCGATTCGCACTGCTGAAGGGCGACGCATCCGCCGCGCCTTCCTCCCCGCCGAGGGCTGGGTGATGCTCGCCGCCGACTACTCCCAAATCGAACTGCGTATCCTCGCCCACCTCTCCGGCGACCCGGGGCTGTGCAGCGCCTTTCGCAACGGCGAAGATATCCACCGCGCCACCGCCGCCGAACT
>SLIM01000303.1 GCA_007135625.1 Gammaproteobacteria bacterium | reverse complement strand
CCGCAAGGCGTGGGCCGAACTCCAGAATCACCACCCGGTCAATGCCCGCATGTTCGATGGCCGCGAGCTTCTCCCGCAAACGGGTTAGGCGTGATGGGGCCTGCTGCGGGGCAAAATACTCCATCGGCTGTGGCTCGAAGGTGATCACCGTGGTCGCTAACCCTAGCGCTCGCCCCTTCTCGCGTAGATGGCGGAAGACCGCCTGATGGCCGAGGTGGACTCCATCAAAGTTTCCGATGGTGGCGACACAGTGGCGATGGTGTGGCTTTAGGTTGTGCAGTCCCCGAATGATCTGCATGTTATATTCCATGGTAAAGTTACAAGAAGAGTAGAGGGCTGAGACCTCTTGCAAAGTGGCCGTGTAGATGCAGCGCACACTTCGGATTCTACTGCTAGAGCATTATACCACCTCACTTGGTTGTCAGACCCTCAAGCGCCCGGCTGCCCCTGGCTGCGAGAGAGTGAGTTGGTAGCGGCCACACGCCCCATATTATGATATAATCGTAGAACTTCATTGTGCTATTTAGTTAAGGTAGTTTCTTGTGAAGCGCTCCCATCGGCTTTTTTCCATTGGATTTTTTTCTTCTCTTCAGGTATCGTTACCGAGTTGGAGGAGAGAGGGAGATACTCTATGAATAGCAAAGGGTAGATAAGTTTGTGAAGATTCTTCTTAGTAATGACGATGGTTATCAGGCCCCCGGGCTGCGTGCGCTCATGGAGGCGCTGGCACCACTCGCCGAGCTGCAAGTGGTCGCCCCGGATCGCAACCGTAGCGGAGCGAGTAACTCCTTGACCCTAGAGCATCCGATTCGTGCCTATCGTGAGGCCGATGGGGTGATTCGGGTCGATGGCACACCGACCGACTGTGTACACCTCGCGATTACCGGCTTGCTCGACGAAGAGCCTGATATGGTGATCGCCGGAATTAATGCCGGTTCCAACATGGGGGATGATGTCCTCTACTCCGGGACGGTCGCCGCCGCCACCGAGGGGCGCTTTCTCGGTTTTCCGGCGATGGCCCTCTCGCTCGCCTCCTTTACCAGCAGTGACTATCGCGCCGCTGCCCGCATCGCCGCCGACTTGGTGCGGCGACTGCATGAGCAGCCGTTGCCATCGGACACCATTCTCAATGTCAATATTCCCCCACTTCCCTATGAACAGATCCAGGGACTTCAGGTCGCCCGCCTAGGGGCGCGTCATAAATCGGAACCGATGGTGCGGGCGGTCGATCCACGTGGCCGCCCGATCTACTGGATCGGTCCTGCCGGTGGTGAGCAGGATGCTGGCCCCGGAACCGACTTTTACGCTGTGCGCAACGGCTTTGTCGCCGTCACCCCGCTACAGATCGATCTGACCCGTTATTCAGCAATGGAATCTATCGAGCAATGGTTGCAAGACAGGCACGCCTAAACCCCTCTCCCTGCTTTCATGGCATGGGAATTAGCGCCCTACGAATTCGAGACCGACTGATTCAGCGGCTGCGCGACGAGGGTATTCAAAACTCCAGAGTCCTGGAGGTTATGCGCGAGGTACCGCGTCACCTCTTTGTTGAGGAGGCACTGGCCAGCCGCGCTTATGAGAATACCGCGCTGCCGATTGGTCACGGTCAGACCATCTCGCAGCCCTACATCGTCGCCCGCATGAGCGAACTGCTGCTGGAGCATGGCCCCCTCGATACCGTGCTGGAGATCGGTACCGGCTCCGGTTACCAGACCGCAATCCTCGCCCCACTGGTCAACCGCCTCTACAGCGTAGAGCGGATTGCCCCACTCCTGGAGCAGGCGAAACTGCGCCTTCGTGAATTGGGACGGCGCAACGTCCGCTTTAAGTATAGCGATGGCGGAGTAGGATTACCGGAGTACGCCCCCTTTGATGCGATTCTGGTGACCGCCGCGCCGGAAGGAATCCCGCGTGCGCTGGTCTATCAGTTGCGCATGGGTGGGCAGATGGTGCTGCCGGTCGGTTCACGCGACCTGCAAGCCTTAGTGCGGGTAACTCGCACTGAAGAGGGGTATGAACATGAGATTTTGGAGCGGGTGATGTTTGTCCCCCTCCTCGGAGGAGTGGAATAATGCGAATCTTCTCACCGCTCTATGACCGGGTACTCTCCTGGGCGCGCCATCCCCACGCCCCCTTCTACTTGGGGGGGCTCAGTTTTGCCGAGTCCTCTTTCTTTCCGATTCCACCCGATGTCATCCTCGCACCGATGTCGCTGGCTCACCCCGATAAGGCTTTTTTTTATGCAACCATCACCACCCTAGCCTCTGTTGCCGGAGGGTTGCTGGGCTATCTGATCGGCTACTTCGCCTTTGAGATGATTCAACCCTGGTTAGTAGAATCTCACTACCACGCCTCCTATCTACGCGCTCAAGAGTGGTTTTACACCTGGGGCTTTTGGGCCATCTTTCTCGCCGGCTTCTCTCCGATCCCCTATAAAGTTTTTACGGTTACCGCAGGGGTCATCTCCATGGCCCTGCTCCCCTTCGTCATCGCCTCGCTCATTGGACGCGGAGCACGCTTTTTTCTGGTCGCCTTCCTCATGAAACTCGGCGGAGCCACCATGGAGGTACAACTGCGGCGCTATGTCGATGGGATCGGCTGGGCCACCGTAATCCTAATGATCATCGGGCTGATTGCCTGGAAGGTGTTTGCCGAGTGAGGCGAGCTAAGGCGAGGTGGAAACGTTGAACACCCTTCTTTTACATCACCCCAGGAAATGGCTCAACGTACTCCTTCCCCTGCTGCTGCCGCTGCTGCTACTGGGCTGCAGCAACCGCATCGCCCTGCCCGCACCGGTCACTAGTCCCGGCGATGCCCCCGGTTACTACCTGGTGCAAGCGGGTGATACCCTCTACTCCATCTCCTGGGGGTTAGAGATCGACCATCGCACCCTTGCCGCCTGGAATGGTATACTCCCCCCCTATCCGTTGCAACCGGGGCAGCGTCTACAGCTCTATCCCGCTTCCCCCGCCACTGCGGCGAGGGATGAAGTGGCACTGCGCCCCCCCCAACCGATACCCAGCGCACCACCCCAGGTAGAGCAGGTAAGCCCCCCGCCCGCCGTAGCCAGTAGAGTAGCTCGGGTGGAGCCAGTCGCCCCTCCTCCCCCTTGGTTCTCCCCCACTCCCGCAGCGGAGCAGCGGGCCGTCACTCCACAGCCTGCTCTGGCATGGCGACTCTCCTCACTGGAGCCGCCTTCACCCTGGGGTGAACCGCGCTGGATCTGGCCTACCCAAGGGACGGCCCGCGCCGAGCGTCGTGGTATCCTCATCAGTGGCCAGCCGGGGCAGGTGGTGGTCGCGAGTGAGCGCGGCACCGTAGTTTACAGTGGAAGTGGTTTTAAGGGGCTTGAAAACTTAGTTCTTATTCGTCACCAAGAGGAGTACATCACGGCCTATGGAATCAATCGCCGGGTATTGGTCAGTGAAGGGGAGCAGGTCGAGCGCGGCAGCCCGATTGCTGAGATGGGGGAGAGTCGCAACGGTGCCGCCCTCTACTTTGAGATTCGCAAACGGACTGAGCCACTGAATCCGCTGGAGCTTCTGCCAGGATCAACCTAAAATCGGCGTAGTGGATATTTGCCTATTCTTGCAGATATTACCAATAAATAGGGTTTTTTGAGAAACAATTGGGATGTTACCGTGACTAAGGGAGAGTGTAAGGGAGACGAAATCCTACCGAATGATGAGGAGCTAGCGGAATTGGAGCGGGGCGAGGATGACGAAGGGCTAGAGCTCGAGGTCGAGCTGGAAGAGGAAGAGGGGATTACCGCCAAGGAGGGGAAGTCGCGACACCGAGAGCCGGATGCGACCCGCCTCTACTTAAGTGAAATCGGTGCCTCGCCACTACTGACCGCCGAGCAGGAGGTGACCCTGTCGCGGGCCGCCCAGCGGGGAGATCAAGCGGCTCGCGCCAAGTTGATTGAAAGCAATCTTCGGCTAGTGGTTAATATCGCACGTCGCCACCTGCACCGTGGAGTGCCGCTGCTCGATTTGATCGAAGAGGGGAACTTGGGGCTAATTCGCGCCGCTGAAAAATTTGATCCTGAGCGGGGTTTTCGCTTCTCCACCTATGCCACTTGGTGGATTCGCCAGACGATTGAGCGGGCGATTATGAACCAGGCCCGCACCGTCCGCCTACCGATTCATATTATTAAAGAGATTAACCTCTACCTCAAGGCCTCGCGCCACCTGACCCAAACCCTTGATCATGAACCAAGCGCCGAAGAGATTGCCACTTTCCTAGAGCGTCCGACCCGTGATGTAGAGCGCATCCTGGGGCTGAATGAGCGGATCGCCTCAATGGATAGCCCGTGTACCAAGGAGGGGGATAGAACCCTCGTCGATACCCTTACCAACACCCAAAGCGATGATCCTAGTGGACTGCTCCATCAGCAGGGGATTCAGATGCGCATTGATCACTGGCTTAATCGTCTGAACAGTAAGCAGCGAGAGGTGATTGAGCGCCGTTTCGGGCTGCATGGCTATCCGCCATCAACCCTGGAGCAGGTCGCGAACGAGGTGGGGGTTACCCGTGAACGGGTCCGCCAGATTCAGATCGACGCGCTGCGTCGCCTGCGAAGTATTCTGGAGCATGATGGGTATGATCCCTCAATGCTGAATGATGAGTAGGTTTTGG
>SLIM01000152.1 GCA_007135625.1 Gammaproteobacteria bacterium | reverse complement strand
TTATCGAGGCGCTGGGGGAGTGGCAGGGCATCGACCCGGCAACCGGCTTTCAGCTCGTTAAGCGCCCGCCCACCGGTGACGATGCGGGCCGGCTGCTGCGCATCGCTGATCTGGTCGATGATGATCTGGCCAAGCGCGACCGCGTCTCCGCTGCGCTGAGAGAGCCGAGGCAGAAGAACAACCGCGACCATGTGGATATTATCATCGCGCTGGGCATGGCGAAGGAGGGGTTCGACTGGATTTGGTGCGAACATGCGCTGACCGTGGGCTATCGCGCCAGCTTGACCGAGATTGTGCAGATCATTGGCCGCGCCACTCGCGACGCGCCCGGCAAGAGCCGCGCACGCTTTACCAACCTGATCGCCGAGCCGGATGCGGCTGAGGCAGCGGTTACCGAGGCGGTGAACGATACGTTGAAGGCGATTGCGGCGAGCCTGTTGATGGAGCAGGTTCTCGCGCCGCGCTTTGCGTTTACGCCCAAAAATCCCGACAACGGCGCGACACCGGGCTTCGACTACGGCGCGGATGGCTACGACCCGAACCGCTGCAATGTGGGTGTCCATGAGCGAACCGGCTCCTATGCGATTGAGATCAAGGGCCTCGCCGAGCCGAAGAGCCAGGAGGCGACGCGCATCTGTCAGGAAGATTTGAACGAAGTGATCGCCAGTTTTATTCAGGATAAAACCGCCCTTGAGCGCGGTCTGTTCGATGAGGATCTGGTGCCTGAGGAGCTGACCCAGGTGCGCATGGGCAAGATCATCAAGGAGAAATATCCCGAGCTAAAGCCCGAAGATCAGGAGGCGGTGCGCCAGCACGCTATCGCCGCCCTCAATCTTACGCAGCAGGCCAAGCGGCGGGTCACCGCAGGAGAAGGCGAAAACGGGGACGACAGCCTTACGCAACAGGCCACGCGACCGGTTACCGCAGGCGAAAACGGGGGCGACGGGTCGCCTAACACCGCGCTACTCGATGGCGTGCGCCGCTTCGCGATGGATGTGCGCGAATTGGACATTGACCTGATCGACCGCATCAACCCCTTTGGGGAGGCCTACGCTATCCTCGCCAAGACGATGAGCGAGGAGAGCTTGAAGCGGGTCGCGGCGGTTATCTCCGCCAAACGCACCAGCCTGACACCGGAGGAGGCGAAGGAGTTGGCGGTTCGTGCCGCGCAGTTCAAGCGGGAGCGTGGACGTATTCCGAAGCTCGATTCCCAGGATGCGTGGGAGCGGCGCATGGCCGAAGGGGCGACCGCCTTCACGCGTTTCCATGCGGAGGGGCGCTATGCGTGAGCCTGACCTCGACGAACTGGCGGCGGAGCTGGCCGAGTTCGCACCGCCTGCAAAGCGGGTCGGACGCTCGGCCCGCGAGGAGCGCGTTATGGCCGGCTTTGAGGAGATTCAGCGCTTTACTGAGCGGCACCGGCGGGTGCCGCAGCATGGTGACGAGTACGACATTTTCGAGCGCCTCTACGCCGTGCGGCTAGAGCGCTTGCGTGCGCTTGCGGAGTACCGCGCCCTGCTGGAGCCGCTAGATCATCACGGCTTGCTGGCGGAGGCGGCGAGCGTTGCCGCTGTGGCGGCGGAGAGCATCGACCTTGACGAGCTGGCCGCCGAGCTGGCGGGGGTAGCCGAGGCGGACGATCTTACGCGCCTGCGCCATGTTCGCGCCCATGCCGACAAACGCGCTGCCGAAGAGGTGGCGGATCGCAAGCCGTGCGCGGAGTTCGAGCGCTTCAGACCGCTGTTTGCGCGGGTGCAGGCCGACCTGAAAACGGGTCTGCGCCAATCCCAGCCGATTACGGCAGGCCGCCGCGCTATTGAAGCCGGGGATTTTTTTATTCTCGACGGGATTACGCTCTATGTTGCCGAGGTGGGCGAGCCGTTGAAGATGACAGCGAGGGAGGTGGATCGCCGTTTGCGGCTGATTTTCGCTAACGGTACCGAGAGCAATCTGCTGCTGCGCTCGCTGCAGCGTGCGTTTTATGACGACCGCGCGGCGCGGCGGTTGGTCTCGCCAAACAGCGGGCAGTTGTCGCTCGGGGGCGAATGGGAGGCGGATGATGTGGAGAGCGGCACCATCTATGTGTTGCGCTCTCTATCGGATCATCCCTATGTGGCGCAGCACCGCGAGCTGATTCACAAGATCGGTGTGACGGGTGGCAAGGTGGAGAGCCGTATCGCTAATGCCGAGCAGGAGGCTACTTACCTGCTTGCGCAGGTGGAGGTGGTGGCTAGCTACCGGCTGGCGGGCATTAACCGCACGAAAACAGAAAATCTATTGCATCGGCTCTTTGCGCCTGCACGGCTGAAGATCACCATTAACGACCGCTTTGGTCATCCGGTGCAGCCACAGGAGTGGTTTCTCGTTCCCTTGTTCGTTCTCGATGAGGCGGTCGAGCGCATGAAGGATGGGACGATCATCAACTATCTCTACGATCCCAAGGCGGCACGCCTTAAGGCGATTTAGGTGAGTGCTCCGATAACCCGCTCAACGCAATGTCGGCTTCCACTTCCCCCGTAAAATCTGCGTGGTCGCGATCGTCGCGCTGGTGAGCAGCAGCAGCAGCGCGAAGTACATCAGCCCGCGCCAGCGGTTGCGGGTTGGGGCGATGAGCTGGTAGTCCTGCACAAAGATCGTCTCACACGCCCCGTCGCCCGTGTCGAGGCGAGTGGTACTGGTACCGCGCCGTCCGCCGCTGTGGGCATACTCGGCAAGCCAGCCGCGAATATGGATCTGGTCGCCGATGCGCACCCGGCTGAGTTGGCGGCGCAGGTGTGGATCGTCGAGAATCAGGTGGTTGTTGGAGATCTGAAAAATGTCGAAGCGATCCCACGCCTCCCGGTTACGGGTGGAGAAGTTGCAGGTAAATTGCCCATTCCAGAACTTGATGCGGTTAAGATTGAGATCGGGGTTGAGGTTATCGCCCCAGACCACGCAGAGATCAGCGACATTCAGATGGTCATTCCACGCCCGGTGCAGGCCGAAGCGGCTATTGTGAAAACGGAAAGAGACCACTTGGCCGTAAAGCGCATATTCGTAGAGCGGGGAGATACGGTACTCCACCCCCTCCTGATGGACGCTAAAAGGCTCCTTCTCAACCGCCTCTTGGCGCGGCTCGGTGAGCAGCTCGGGGGCGACCAAGGGCGGGTGGGGAAAGCGATCACGCTGCCAGCAGGAGGGGATGAAGAGAATCAGGCCGGCCAGAAAGATCCAAATGGTGAGTTGTTTCGACACAAACCCTCTCCCTCGCTACAGTAGCGCCAGGTTGTCGCGATGAATCAATTCCGGTGCATCCAGATAGCCGAGAATCTCCTCAAAATGGCGACTCGCCATCCCCTTAATGCGCTCCGTCTCTTCGCTGTCGTAGTTAATCAGACCGCGTGCCACTTCGCGCCCCTGCTGATCGCGACAGGAGACCAGATCACCGCGAGCAAAGCGCCCCTCCACCCCGACCACCCCGACCGCCAGCAGCGAGCGCCCCTGTTCGCGCAGACCGCGTACCGCACCAGGATCAAGAATAATCCGCCCCTTCGCCCCGAGGTGGCCGGCAATCCAGCGCTTACGCGCAGTCTGTGGCCCTTGCGAGGGGGTGAGCAGGGTACCGAGATTCTCGCCCCGTCCGATTCGCTCCAGCACCTGCGGCTCACCGCCCCAGGCGATTACGGTGGCGGTACCGGAGCGGGCCGCCAGTTGGGCGGCACGAATCTTGGTGACCATTCCGCCGCGCCCGAGACCGCTGCCGCTCTCGCCAGCCATCTCGCCCAAGCTGGGGTCGTCGGCGCGGGCCTGCTCAATCAGCCGGGCATCGGGATGGCTGCGCGGATCGTGGTCATAGAGGCCGTGCTGATCGGTTAATAAAATGAGCAGATCGGCGCTAATCAGGTTGGCGACCATCGCCGAGAGGGTGTCGTTATCGCCAAAGCGCAGCTCTTCGGTAGCGACGGTATCGTTTTCGTTAATGACCGGCACCACCCGCCAGTCGATGAGGGTGCGCAGGGTGCTGCGGGCGTTAAGGTAGCGCTCGCGGTTGGTGAGGTCGTCCCGCGAGAGCAGCACTTGCGCGGCGTGTAGGCCATGTTTAATGAAGCACGCCTCGTAGGCGCGAATCAGTCCCATCTGGCCGATGGCGGCGAGGGCTTGCAGGGCGTGCAGACTCTCCGGGCGCTGGCGCAGGCCGAGGCGGGCCATTCCTTCGGCTACTGCGCCGGAGGAGACCAACACCAGCTCGCCACCGCTGGCGATGTGGGCGGCCATCTGTTCTACCCACGGGGTGAGGTGGGCGCGGGTGATGCCACTGCCGCCGGCGGTGAGCATGGCGCTGCCGATCTTTACTACCCAGCGGCGGGCGGTCGGCAGACGCTGGCGATTAAAGAGCGTTAGTTCAGGGGACTCCATGGGGTCTCTTGGCTGTCCGTAGTGGGGGAGGGAGTCTCTTCTGTGGCGATCTGGCGCTCTTCGCGGCGCAACTGCTCCAGCCGCTCTAGCAGCGCGACCGCCAGCGGGCGCGTTCCGTCACCGCTAATGGCGGAGAGCGAGAAGACCGGGCCTTGCCACGCTAGCGCCGCGAGGAGTTCCTCGCGCCGCTCGGCGAACAGCTCGGCGGGGAGTAGGTCTTGCTTATTGAGGACCAGCCAGCGCTCCTTGGCAAGGAGTTGCGGATCGAACCGCTCCAGCTCTTTGAGGATACGCTGCACCGCAGTGACTGGCGACTGCTCCGGGTCGGGATCGGCAAGATCGACCAGGTGCAGCAGTAGGCGGGTGCGGCGTAGATGTTTGAGAAATTGAATCCCGAGACCCGCCCCTTCGGAGGCCCCTTCAATCAGACCGGGGATATCGGCGACCACAAAGCTTCCCCGCTGCTCGACCTGGACGACTCCAAGGTTGGGGTAGAGGGTGGTGAAGGGGTAGTCGGCGACTTTGGGGCGGGCGCTGGAGAGCTGCCGAATGAGGCTTGATTTACCGGCGTTGGGGAGTCCTAGCAGGCCGACATCGGCCAGCAGGATCAGCTCCAGACGCAGGTTGAACCGTTCGCCGGGGGTGCCGTGGCTAAACTGGCGTGGAGAGCGGTTGGTGCTGCTTTTGTAGCGGGCGTTGCCGATGCCGTGAAAACCGCCTTTGGCGACCCGTAGGGTGGTGCCGTCGTGAAGCAGCTCGCCTAGTGGCAGTTGCTCCTCGGACTCTTCGTGCAGTGGGTCTTCGGGGTCTTCGGGTTCGAGATAGACGCGGGTACCGACCGGTACTTTAACATAGAGATCCGCGCCACTCTTGCCGCGTCGGTCGCGCCCCATGCCGTTTTGACCGCGCTCGGCCTTGTGGCGACGGGCGTGGCGAAAATCAACCAGGGTGTTGAGGCCGGAGTCGGCGACCAGATAGACACTGCCGCCGTCGCCACCGTCGCCGCCGTCGGGCCCCCCTTTGGGGATAAACTTTTCGCGGCGAAAGCTGACACAGCCCGCGCCCCCATCCCCGGCTTCGACGCGAATGGATGCTTCATCGACAAATTTCATGCTGTGTGGCTCTTCTGCTAGTGGCCTCTAGGCGGGTAGGGGAGAACGCAAAAAGCCTCGCCTTAGTGGCGAGGCTCTGTGGTGCGGCACTCCGGCAGGTCGTCGCATTGCTGCGCCCCGGCGTTGCTCGCCCTGGGGGGCGCTGCGGTTTAGCCTGCGACTGCGTCAATGCTGACGAATTTGCGCTGCTTGTCGCCTTTGACTTCAAACTTGACCACGCCGTCGCTGAGTGCGAAGAGGGTGTGGTCTTTGCCAATGCCGACATTTACGCCGTTGTGAAAGTGGGTACCGCGCTGGCGCACGATGATGTTGCCCGCCTTAACGTGCTGACCGCCGAAGATCTTCACTCCAAGACGCTTGGAATGGGAATCGCGACCGTTGCGGGTACTGCCGCCTGCTTTTTTATGTGCCATGAAATCTCTCCTGCTGAATCGCTATAACGCGGCACCGGGCCGCCCTACCGAGCTTCGCGGTGGTTAGCCGGCGTTAATCTCGTTAATTTCAAGTTCGGTGTAGGACTGGCGATGTCCCTGGCGCTTCAGGTGGTGCTTGCGCCGACGAAACTTGATGATTTTCACCTTTTTGCCGCGACCCTGCGCCTTCACGGTGGCGCTCACGGTGCCGCCGATGATATAGGGGGAGCCAACGGTGACGGTTTCACCATCGCCGATCATCAATACCTTGTCTAGGGCTACGCTCTCCCCTTCTTCGGCGATGAGTTTCTCCACGCGAAGTGTATCGCCTTGGGATACACGATACTGTTTGCCACCGGTCTGGATTACGGCATACATTGTCCAATTCTCCGAAAAATACATTGTCATTCGGCGCATTGCAGAACGCCGTGAAAAAGAAACGGGATTCTAGAGTAAAGTGGGGCGGATGTCAAACGGTTTGTTGTTGGGGATGCACAAAGTCTGTTTTTTGAAAAAGAAGCGGGATTCTGGAGTAAAGGGGGCAGATGTCAAGCGGTCTGTTGTTGGGGATGTGCAAAGTCTGTTTTTTTCTGCATCCAGCGATGCAGCGGACGCTCGGCAAGGTGGTAGTGGAGGGCGCTGTAGAGCACAATCAGCAGAATCACCAGCAAATAGCTGCTAATTGGGTGGCCGCTGGCGGCGATCCAGGCGTGGCCACCGAGGGCGGCGAGGGCGGAGAGGAGGATGGTGTGGGAGAGGTAGAGGCTGTAGGAGATGGCACCGAGATAGCGGCTCACCGGCGGCAAGAGCTGCCAGCCGCGCTGCTCCAGAACCAGCAACCCCCAGATCAGAAACAGGGCGCTGCTGCCGAACAGCGCGACCCGCTGCAGGGCGTAGTAGCCGGGGGCGAGGGAGCGCTCGGGGAGGGCGCTTTGGTAGTGCAGCGCAAACAGCAGCAGGGCGAGGGCGAGCAGTAGCAGCGGCAGGAAGTGGACTTGAAGCCGCTGGTAGTGAATGGCGAGTAAGGCCCCGCCGATAAACTCCAGTAGGTAGGGGGAGGCGAATAGACGGTAGAGCTGGGAGACCTCATGAAAGGTCTCCCGCGAGTAGCCGCCAAGCTGAAGCAGCGCGTAGCCCTGCACTCCGATCACCAGCGCCGCGAGCAGCAGCAGCGCGGGCAGTCGCCAGTGGCGAGGGAGCGGGAGGAGGAGGGCAAAAAGGGCGTAGAAGTAGAGTTCAAAGGTGAGGGTCCAGGAGACCGGGATCAGTAGCTCCGGGATCGGGGTGCGGATGAGCAGCAGCGAACCCAGGAGATCTTTGCGGGCGAGCAGCTCCGGGGTGAGCCACCCGGCGAGTAGCAGGGCCAGCAGAAAATAGGGCCAGTAGCCGCTGTAGATGCGGATGGCGCGACGCTGGGCGAAGCGCAGCGCCACCGCGCCGCCACGCTGGGCTTGGGTGCTGTGCCAGATGACAAAGCCACTAATGACAAAAAAGAGATCAACCCCGTAGTGTCCAATGGCGGCGAGTGTGGCGGCGAGCGGGGCGGGGCCACCACTGGCTTGCAGGTGGGGGGCGGTGTGGACCAGCACGACCAGCAGTGCGGCGATAAAGCGCAGTGCCTGGAGGTTGTAAAGCACCTCAGGGTAGGGTGATGATGACCGCCTGCCCGGCCCGCACCCGGCTCTGCGCCGCAAGCGGGAACTCCACCACTAGACGGTAGCCGGAGTCGTTGAGCGGCTCCAGGCCGATCTGGCTAATCTGCCCCGACCACTGTTGCGTGCCGAGGCGGACGCTGGCGGGGTCTCCGAGCTGTAGCCGGTTGGCCTGTTCGGCATCTACCGTGGCGACCGCTAGCAGGTGGCCGCTGGCGGCGATGACCGCCAGTGGGGTGGTCTGGAACTGGTTGCTGACCGCCTCGCCGGGACGCAGCGGCAGGTCGATCACCAGCGCGTCAAAGGGGGCGCGTAGGGTCGCCTGCTGCACCTGCACCTCGGCGCGGGTGAGTTGGGCGCGGGCCTGCTGCCAGACGCTGTTGGCGCGGGCGGCGGCGATCTGGGCGAGGTGCAGCTCATGGTCGGAGAGTAGGGTGCGGTCGTAGAGTTCTTGGGCGCGTTGCTCTTCGCGCTGCGCCTCCCGGCGCTGCTGCTCGGCATACGCCAGCGCGGCGCGGGCCGCCTCCAGCGCGGCGCGTAGCTCGCGTGCCTCCAGTTGCAGTAGCGGGGTGCCGGCGGTGACCCGCTCGCCGGGGGTGACGTGGATCCGTTCGATAATTCCGCTGAGCGGGGTAGCGAGGGCGGTGCGTTTGGCCCACTCCAGATGGGCCTCCAGTTCAGCGGCTGTGGCCGAGAAGGTGCAGGTAAGCAGGCAGAGCAGTAGTAGGGGAGGGCGGCGGTGGTTCATCGGTTCGGTTCTTCCGTAGCGGGGCTAAACAGGGTAGTGGGGTCGAACTGGCCGCGTAGGGCATCGATCTGCGCCCAGGTGAGGGCCAGTTCAAACTCGTTGCTGGCCTGCTGCAAGCGCACTGCGCTGGTCTGGGTCATGGCGTCACCAAGGTCGGCGGTGAACTCCAGCTCATACAGGGCGCGACTGCGATCCAGATAGAGTTCCTGGTAGTTGGCCAGCGCTCGCAGCGCCTCGCGGCGCTGTTGCAGGTGGTCGAGTTGCAGCCACAGCTCGGTGAGCTGCTCGCGCAGCAGCAGCTCGGCCTGGGCCAGACGGGCGCGTTGCTGCTGGGTCTCTGCCTCGCGCTGGGCGGTGCGGGCGCGTTGCATTCCGCCATCAAATAGCGCAACTTCGAGCACCAGTGCCGCGCTAAACGGGCCGCTACGGGCGCCCACCTCGCGCTGCTGGCTGCTGCCGATCAGTTCGCCGCGCAGTAGCGGCCAGCGCTCACGCTCGGCGGCCTGCTGCTCGCTGCTCGCCGCCGCCAGCTCGGCGCGTAGACGCGCCAGCAGCGGGGCGTGGTCGCGGGCCTCTTGCAGCAGCTCCTCCAGCGGCGGACGCAAACGCTCCAGCGGGGGCGGAGTGACCAGCCGGGAGGCGAGCTGTTGGGGACGGTTGAGGGCGCTGGCGAGGCGGGTGCGGGTTAGGCGCTGTGCCGCCTGCTGCTCCAGAAAGGCGACCCGCATCTGCTGGTAGTTGCGCTCCTGGTCGAGCCGTTCGATGTCGGAGAGCTGCCCCAGTTGCTGCCGCTCATTGGCCTTATTAAAGCGGATATAGGCCAGCGCCATCGCTTCGTGGGCCTCACTCTGGGCGAGATCGGCGAGCAGCACCGCAAAAAAGCGGCGCATCACCTCCAACTGCTGCTGCTGGCGGCTCTCCAGGAGTGCGTACTGCTCGCGGTTGCGTTCGGCATCGCGGGCCGAGAGACGCGCTTCACTGCGGCCAAAGTCGTAAAGGGTCTGCTGCAGCCGGAGCTGGGCGTGGCTATCGTTGTGGCCGGGGGCGCTGTTCTGGTCGTAGGCTTCCAGATAGCGCAGGTGGGTCTCCAGGTTCAGGGTGGGAAGGCGCTCGGCACTCGCCAGTTGGTAACCGGCCTGCGCCTGCTGGTGGCGGGCGTAGGCCTCGGCCAGCGTTGGGTGGTGGTCATCGACCGCCGCCAGCGCCGCCCCTAGGGTGAGTGGTTCCGGGAGCGGTGGTGGCGCGGCAGCGGCGACTGCGCCGGTCAGCAGCAACCCGGCCAGCAGGGGAGCGAGACGACTCACCGGCCCGCCTGTTCCCGCTTGTAGCGGGTGAAGTTGCCCTCGCGATAGCCCGCTTCGGCGATAAACCGCCCGAGTAGCAGAAACTCCTCAACCCCGTTACTAATGCCGGTAAAGCGGGAGCCGGGGATCGGTTCCCCCTCCAGGTCGAAAAAGAGGAAGACCGGGGTGGCGCGTACTCGATGCTGCAGAAAGGCAAAATCTTTTTCAGTGGTTTGATTGCCGGCGAAGTCGGTAATCTCAATTCCCCCCTCAATATCTACGCTAAAGGCCAAAAAGTGCTCGCCAAAGTACTCTTGGACTTCAGGTTGATTGAGGATGGTCTGCTTCATGCGGTGGCAAAACGGACACTCTTCCATCTCAAACATGATTAAAATTGCCTTTTTGCCGCTGTCGCGGGCACTCTGCAACTCCTCCTGAAAGTCGCCAAAGGTCATGGTGAAGAAGCCGTCGGCGGCGCTAGCGAGGAGCGGCAGGGTGAGTAGGAGCAGCAGGGAGAGGGTGCGCAGGAAGTGAAGCATGGTTATTAACCTCGTAAGATAGATAGGCTTGGTCTTCTTCGGCAGAGAGCGTAAACTACCCGGTTTGGGGGAAGTCCGCAAGTCAGCGGCGGGGGGAAGTGTGATCTGGTTGGCAGTTTTTCCGCTTAGGGGGGATATTAGCAGAGATATGGGTATATAATCAAAGGACTCGCAAGACGTTAGGAAAACCGACTCGAATGAAAATAAACCTCTCTCTTCCTGCAAATTATGTGGTTGAGAATCCCCACACCATCACCGATCCTGCCGCGATTGCGTTGTGGTTGGAGGAGCTGCCGGTTGCCGATTCGGTCGCCTGCGCCAGTGATCTGCTGGGGGCGGTGAAGCTGCTGAACCGCCACCCCAAGCGGATCACCACCCGCCAAGAGCTGATGCAGCGTTATCTGGAACTCTTTATGGAGCTGATCCAGCGGGTGCGCTCGCTGCTCCAGACCCGAAGCTATAGCGAACGCCACCGCAACGACGACCGCTTCATCCAACTGATGGAAGAACTCTCGCATGAAATGGGCTATGGATTTAAGCGCGTTTTGCTGGAGCTGATCACTCCCGCCTGGCGGGCAGGGGAGGAGCGGCAGACCACCGAAGCGATCTACTGGACTACCCAGATGTTGACCTTCGACCTGATGTTCGCCTTCTCCGACTACCGCCCCGAACCGCGCAGCACCTGGTCGGAGTTTATGCGCCTCTACCTGCTCGCCAAACAGCGCAAGATCTCTCGCGCACCGATACGCGACCCCTACCTGGCAGTAGCGACCACCCCTTCGATCGGCTTCGCCTTTCGGCGGGCGATGCTGATCTCGATCCTCGACCCCTACAAGCTGCGACGCGGGGATGTCTGGCACAGCTACGACTACCTCAGTTTTCACTGTAAAAGCGCCATCATCACCACCTTCAAAGTGCCTGAGATCACCGGAGGACACTTCTTGGTCGATCTCAAGGGACAGCGCAAGCCGCAACCCTTTCGCCTCGACAACGTACCGCCGCGTCCCCGAGAGTTTCTGCTGCTTAATGTCAACCCGCTGAATGGAGTGGTACATCGCCACTTTAAGATGTTGGAGGTCAACCCCGAAGTAGAGATTGAGGGGCTGGAGAACCTCGAAGGGGGGCAGGCGATGCACCTATTTCGCGGTATGCTGGTGAGTTGGCACATCAGCCCGACCCGCCGCCACGAGCGCATTGAGGAGTATGATTGGCTGGTGGCGAGCTGCGGCCTGCACGATATCTGGGCGATTTTGCACCAAGATGAGAGCGAGGAGCAGGCGGAGACCGAAGAGGTCGAAATCGGTCACAACCTGGCCCAGCCGCTGCAAGGCAAGCGTCGCGCCTACCGCTGGCGACAGACCAACTTTAGCGCCAGCGGGGTTGGAGTGGTGCTGCCGATTAGCGAGGCGCGGGCGCTACAGGTGGGGCAGTTGGTACTCACGAACAGTGAAGCGGGTAATGGCAATAACCGGCAGCGCTTGGGCGTGGTGCGCCGGCTGATCCATCGCGACACCGAAAACATGGAAGCGGGAATCCAATTTCTTGGGGGTACCATCACCGCGACCCGAATCTACCATCGCGAACAACCGATTCCGATTTTGATCACGGATCGAGGATCGGGGTATAATCGAGTCCTTATCACCCCCAGCAAAGTGTTTCGCCAGGGGCGGATTATTGAGATCAAAACTGGCAAGCGAACGGGGTATACGGTAAAGGCCGAAAAGCTCCTGGAGAGTACCTGCTGCATCGAGCGCTTTGAAGTTTCACGGCGTTAATTTTTTGCCCGTTCCCGGCTCCAGCAGGCGAGAATGGAGCCGGGACGACCCGGACGACTAACCGATGAACTGGGGGATGAAGAGAATGAAGAGCAAGCAAAAAAGTGTGGGAAAAGGGGCGCTACTGCTCCTGCTCCTGCTACTACTCAGCGGCTGCAGCGGCTGGAACGAGCGGCCTTTTGTCGCGATGGAAGAGCTAGCAACGCGCATGACGGTGGTCGATCAGATCCTGCAACAGCAGCGTGACCTCATCAAGAGCGACGACCTGCAACGCATCGCCAGCCAGCCGCGCCTACTGCGCAACCTGCAACTGGAGTTCCCCGACGAAGAGGAGGAGTGGGGCAGTCCCTACAGCTACCGCTTCTACGGCGAGGGGGCCGAAGAGGAGCCGCTCTTCCTCAAGATCGAACGGCTACGCCTAGGACTGCGCGGACTCAACCAAGGGTTAGTCGGCTACCTCAACGGACTCTCGCAACTCGCCTCCGGCGCACTCATCGACAGCAGCGACTTCGCCGCTCTCGGCCACTCCCTCAACCGGGGGATGTACACGCTAGCCGGCATCTCCGGAAGCCACGCCGTCACTCCCGGACAGATCGACCTCTTCTCCACCCTCGTCGGGCAGCTCGGAGAGGGGTATGTGAGCAACAAGCGCCGCGACTACCTGCAACAGGTGGTGAGTGAAAACCACCCTGAATTGCAAAGGATCGCCGACCATGTCCGCGCCGGTGTTCGCCTCGTCGCCGACCAGGTACGCGCCGACTACAGCCTGCGACGGCGCGAAGTGATGCAGGCGATGAGCGCCGGGGGGATCGACCGCGCCCACGTTGCCGAGCTGATGTACCAACTCAGCGCCCACGTCGCCGCCACCCTCGACCTACTCGCCGAGATCGATAACGGCTACAGCCAACTGGCCCGTACCCACGCCCAACTCGGCGGCTATCTGCGTGGAGCGCCGCTCTCCACCGCCCCGCTAGAGGCCAGCGTGGCACGCCTGGAACAGCTTCAGCAACAGTATAGTTATCGTCAAAAGTTTTAATGCCGAATGCGGGGGCATCTCCACCTTCCCCCGCACTCACCACCCGCCACCTGGCGGCACAACTGCCTACCAAGGAGACCCGACATGCCAAACGACCAAATGGAGCGTAACCGACGGATTTTGCGTACCCTGCTCAAAATCTACGACCGCTACGTCGATCTTGAATTCGACCTGCAACTGGATGGCGACTTTGACAGCGCCTACGAGTTGGGCAGAAAGATCAAAAAACTGGAGAAAAAGATTCGCAAACTGCGCGGCCAGATGCTCGACGACTGGAGCGCCGAAGTCCCGCAGATGCGCGAAGATTTGCAGAAGATGAGCAACGACATCGCCGATGCCATCGAAGATATCCAAGACGACATCAACCGCACGCGCCAACTCACTGCCGCCATCACCTACCTGGATGATGTCGTCCACCTGGTGAGCCGGGCGCTGGTCTGACCAGATCAATCGCTCGGAATCTTCCGCATGAAGCCCCTGTTGCTCTGCACCCTACTGCTCCCGGCGGCACTGCTGCCGCGCGCCTTTGCGCTTCCTGGGGAGGGGATCGACCTCACCAGTCACCCCCCCTCGGTACAGCGCATCGTCGACCGCCACTACCGCCAGACCGAGCGCCGCCTGGAGCCGCGTTTCCGCTTTGCGGGAGTCGCCTGGCCACCGCAGCGCCTCGCCTACGTCGCCCTCAAAGAGCAGCGGCGGCTGGAGCTGTGGGCGGAACAGAGCGGGCAGTGGGTCCATATTCACGACTACCCGATACAGGCCCTCAGCGGTCAGCCCGGCCCGAAACTGCGCGAGGGGGATCTGCAAGTACCCGAGGGGTTTTACCGCATCACTTGGCTCAACCCCCACAGCAACTTCCACCTCTCGCTCAAGCTCGACTACCCCAACCAGCACGACCGGGAGCAGGCCCGGCGGGAGGGGCGGCGCGGCTTAGGGGGAGAGATCTTTATTCACGGCGAGGCCTCCTCACGCGGCTGCCTCGCCATGGGCAACCGGGTGATTGAAGACCTCTTCGTCCTCACCGCCCTAGTCGGCAAAGAGAACGTCTCGGTCCTCATCGCCGCCCGCGACTTTCGCGCCGAACCACTTAGCACCGCCAGCCACTACGGCCAACCGGAGTGGGTCAGCGCACTCAACCAACAGCTCGCCACCACCCTGCAGGAGCAGTTCCCGCGTGAACCCCAATAGCTCTGAGCGGTTGGAACAGGCCGCCCCCGGACTCTTCAGCCGCCGCCAATACTGGGCCAAGCGCTTCGGCACCGCCCCTTTTCTTCCGCTCTCCCGCGACGAAATGGCGTCGCTCGGCTGGGAGAGCTGCGACATCATCCTAATTACCGGAGATGCCTACATCGACCACCCCAGCTTCGGCATGGCGCTCATTGGCCGCCTGCTCGAAGCCCAAGGCTTTCGCGTCGGCATTATCGCCCAACCCGACTGGCGCGATGTCAGCGATTTTCAACGCCTAGGCCGCCCCAACCTCTTCTTCGGGGTGACCGCCGGCAACATGGACTCGATGGTCAACCGCTACACCGCCGACCGCAAACTTCGCTCCGACGATGCCTACACCCCCGGCGGCGAAGGGGGCCGCCGCCCCGACCGGGCGGTGGTGGTCTACGCCCAGCGGGCGCGTGAAGCCTTTAAGCGCGTCCCGATTATCATCGGCGGCATTGAGGCGAGTCTGCGCCGCAGCGCCCACTACGACTACTGGTCGGACAACGTGCGGCGCTCCATTGTGGCCGACTCCAAGGCCGACCTGCTGCTCTACGGCAACGCCGAACGGGCCATTGTCGAACTGGCCCACCGCCTCGCCGCCGGGGAGATGATTCAGCAGATCGACGACCTGCGCGGCAGCGCCCTGCTGCGCAGCCAGCTCCCCGAGGGGTGGAGCGAGATCGATGCCACCACCCTGGAGGGGGAGCAGCCGCCGGACGCGCCGCGCATCACCTTCCACCAGCGCCCCAAAGGGGCAGATCGCCAGCGCCAGTGGGTCCGCCTCCCCGGCTACGACCAGGTCGCCAACGACCCGCTGCTCTACGCCCACGCCTCGCGCCTGCTCCATCTGGAGACCAACCCCGGCAACGCCCGCGTCCTCGTCCAGCGCCACGGCAAGCGCGATCTCTGGATCAACCCGCCACCGCTCCCGCTCACCACCGCCGAACTCGACCGCATCTACGAACTCCCCTACAGCCGCGCCCCCCATCCCGGCTACGCCGGTCACAAAATCCCCGCCTGGGAGATGATCCGCTTCTCGGTCAACATCATGCGCGGCTGTTTCGGCGGCTGCACCTTCTGCTCAATCACCGAACATGAAGGGCGGATCATTCAGAACCGCTCGCCCGCCTCGATTTTGCGTGAAATCGCCACCATTCGCGACCAGACCCCCGGTTTCACCGGCATCATCTCCGACCTTGGCGGTCCCACCGCCAACATGTACCAAATGCGCTGCCGCGAAGCCGCCATCGAAACCGCTTGCCGTCGCCTCTCCTGCATCTTCCCGGAGATCTGTCCCCAGCTCGAAACCAGCCACCAGCAGCTCACCCAGCTCTACCGCAACGCTCGCGCAGTCAGCGGGGTTAAACGCATCCTCATCGCCTCCGGGGTGCGCTACGACCTCGCCATTCGCGACCCCGACTATGTGCGCGAACTGGTGACCCACCACGTCGGCGGCTACCTCAAAATCGCCCCCGAACATACCGAAGCAGCACCACTGCGGCTGATGATGAAGCCCCCCATCGACCGCTACGACCGCTTCAAAGAGCTGTTTGAGCGCTACTCCCGCGAGGCGGGCAAAGAGCAGTATCTAATCCCCTACTTTATCGCCGCCCATCCCGGCAGCAGCGACCGCGATATGCTGCAACTGGCCCTCTGGCTAAAACGCAACCAGCTCCGCCCCGACCAGGTGCAAGCCTTCCTCCCGACCCCGCTGGCCCTCGCCTCCACCATGTACCACACCCAGCGCAACCCCCTGCAGCCGATTCGGCGCGGCGGTGACTCCCTCACCATCCCCAGCGGACTCAACCAGCGCCGTTTGCAAAAGGCTTTTCTGCGCTACCACGATCCCGCCAACCACGCTCTCCTGCGCGAGGCTTTGCAGCGAATGGGGCGCAGTGATCTGATCGGCAGGGGGGCAGAGGCGCTGGTTCCTCCTGGCGTACACAACCAACCGCAGCGGGGAGGGGGGGCGGTGCCAAAGGGTGTGCGGAAAGATAGGGTGGGGGGGAAGCGGGGAAAGAGGTTGTATCGTTAGAAAAATGGTATCTTTACTCCGTTCTATCGGTTTCGATGGCTACCGCAGCTTCCCCTGCCGCCGTCAATATGATCGCACCCAGCCATTGAATACCGTTGAGCTGGCTCCTTTGACTCTACTAATCGGTAGAAACAACGCGGGAAAGAGCAGTATCGCAGCCCTTCTTTATCAGGTACTCGCTGGCTTGGCGGCTACGGAGGGTACAGCACTGCCGTTGACCGTCGCGGGCCAACCGGTAGCCGAGGGATTTCAAGACCTCCTGTATGCCAGAGATGCCAACACCTTTCTGGAGCTGGATATCGCCATCGGCGCGGGGGCGGCACGGCATCACCTGAACACCATTTTGTTCCTGCA
>SLIM01000012.1 GCA_007135625.1 Gammaproteobacteria bacterium | reverse complement strand
GCGCTGCTCTGCCCCTCTTCCACGATGCGGGTGGTGTGGCTCTTGAGCTGTTCGGCGGTGGTGCGCCCCTCCTCAATGATCTCCTCTAGGGGGTTGAGGCTTTTTTTCTGCTCCTCCAGTACCTGTTTCAGCTCTTCCAGCTTCATCTCCCGGTCGATCTCGCTCTTTACCGAGGAGACCATCGCTCGCCCCTTGCCGACCCATTTGCCGACGGTATAGGCGAGTTTGGGGAGGCGTTCAGGCCCTACCACCACCAGTGCAATGAGGAGAATAAAGATAATCTCCCAAAATCCTATATCAAACATGGCTTTTAATGTCGGTGCGGGGTGTATACGAGGAGAGGGGGAGCGGCATGAAGAGAGATGAGCGCAGTGGTAATGCCGCCTGTGAGGGAGCAACCGGTACGCTTCTCATCTTCCCAACCTAGGTGAGACCTTCCCAATCTCCTCAGGGGTTACACCTTGGGTTTATCTTGGTTTTTGCTCGGCTCTTCGTTGACCACCTTCTCCTCCTTGCGCTCAATTTGCGGGTTCTCCTGCTGCTGCTCGGAGTCGGCTACCGACTTGCGAAACCCCTTAATAGCCCCGCCAAGGTCGCTGCCAATGTTGCGTAACCGCTTGGTACCAAAAAGCAGTAGCACAATCACAAGAATTATCAGAAGCTGCCAGATGCTTATTCCGCCAACGCCCATACTGTTTCTCCTTCGGTCTGATCGTATCGCCGCCATGATGACGGCGGCGCAGTTGAAGGGGGGATGATACATGAAATTGCCCCGTAGTCAAAAATACTCTCATAGACGGCTCAAACCGAACCTTGATGACGCTTCCGATCCAGGGTATGCTTTGGCGTAGGCGGTTGGATTTCCTATCCATGGCTACTCTGCGTGAACTTTTTCGAAAGGTACTCTCCCATGCGCCCCCACGACGAACAAGATTTCATCTTGGAATGGAACGCCCGCCTTGTGTTTTTGCGCAGTAAGACGTTTATCCAGATCACCAGTACCGTGGTACTCTTGAGCGTCCTCCCTGTGGGAGGGGTGAGCATCATGTCCGACTGGCCTCCCGACCTAGACAGCATCCTCATTGCTGCCTTTTTTATGGGTATTGGCCTCGGCATCTTCGGCATAGCTGGCGTGATCGTGTTGGGTCTTCTGTTCCAAGGCGGCTACGACTACCACTACATGCTTGATGCGCAGGGTCTGCGTTGCCTTGGCAGCGGGCGCAGCGCTGCGATCAATCGCCTAATAGTACCAAGGCGCACCCTCGATCCGCATGCGGGTACTCCCGCCTCTACCCGTCCGAGTGAGTATGTCGCTTGGGACGAAGTGGACAACTTCAGCGTGGATGCGAAGGCACGTATCATCACCCTTAAACGCGGCTGGTTGCCACGGATGATCGTCGTCTGCAACGAGGCAAATTACACGGCGGTGCTGGCGTTTATTCAGCAACGGGTGAGTCGGGAGTAGTGAGGCGCGAGGCATCCCGCCTTACTCATCATCACTCCACAAAAGGTCGAAAAAACTCTCTGTACTCAAGTGATTCGCTGTCATTTCAATAATCTTTGCAAGTAGTCCATCAAGGTAAATCCTGATCTGTGTCGGGTGGTGCAAAACCATCTGGAAACCTTTCTCTTTCCGAAGTCGTGTCGTTCTGCCCAAAGCATCACTTTGGGTCACACCCCTATAGGCACCCTCTCCTTTACAGAGCTGTGAGCAAGTTTTTTCTATGCTATACTTGGGACATTGATGTTGCGCTCTTGGCGGGAGAGGGAGTCGACAGCGAGGAGCAGGAGGCATATCGGGGAGAGCTAGCTTCTTACCGTACTCAGTTGCTACTTATTGTTTTGTATTGATTTGTGAAGAGGGAGATGGTAATTGGTGCAGATGCCAAGTTTTTCGCTAGAGACGAAAGGTGAAGAGAGTCTTACGGTTGGTGACGTTGCAACCAAAAGGATCCTTCAGTGTGACCACGAGGAGTCGGTGGCAGTGGTCGCCCGTCGGATGCACCAGGAGGGACGCAGCTCGATTATCGTCATGCGTGACGGCGAGGCGGTGGGAATCTGGACGGAGCGGGATGCACTGGTGATGGATTTTACCACCTCCAGCAGCATGGATGCCCCGATTGGTGCGGTGATGAGCGCCCCGATTAAGACCGTATCCGAAAACACCTCCCTGCACGAGGTCTCGATCCGCTTTCGTAATGACCGGGTGCGTCACTATCTGGTGATCGACGCGCAACAGCACCCGGTTGGGGTGATTACCCAGACCGATGTGGTGCTGCACCAGGGGATCGAACACTACCTACAGATTCGTACCGTCGAGTGCGCAATCACCAAGGAGCCACGGGTATTGCACGCAAGTGCCGATGTGGCGCTGGTCTCCCGCGAGATGCGCCAGCGTGGTGTGGATGCGGTTCTCGTACACTACGACGACGGCGAGCTAGGGATCATCACCGAGCGCGACATCTTGCGCCTGGTCGCCGAACAGCGCTTGAGCGGTAACGTCGGAGCGCTAGCCAGTCGCCCATTGATTAGCGTAGACTCTTCGGTGAGCCTCTACCAGGCCCGCTCTATCCTGCTCAGCTCCAAGGTGCGCCATATCGGGGTGATCAATAGCACAAACCAGCGGGTGATTGGGATCGTTAGTTTTAGCGACATTCTGTCGGGAATCGAGCTGGTCTATCTCAAGGAGCTAAAAGAGGCGCTCGACGAGCGTAACCAGGCCCTTAGCCTCTCGCGGCGCAGCTTGCAACTGGCCGACCGGGTGATTGAGGCTTCGCTAGAGGGGATTATGATCACCGATGCCGAGGCGCGTATCGTCTCGGTTAACCCCGCCTTCAGCCGAATGACCGGGTACCAGCCCAATGAGGTGATCGGCCAGCGCCCCTCAATACTCAGTTCGGGACTGCATGACCACGCTTTCTACGCCGCCTTATGGGGCGAGCTGAAGCAGCGCGGCGAGTGGCAGGGAGAGGTGTGGAACCGACGCAAAGATGGTGAGGTCTTTCCCGAGCGGCTTACCATCGCCGCGATTCGTGACGACCAGGGGCAGTTGACCCATTATGCCGCACTTTTTAGCGATATTAGCGAACTGAAGCGGACTGAGCGGCAGATTCGCCACCTCGCCTACTACGATCCGCTGACCGACCTGCCTAACCGGAGGTTGTTCCATGATCGGCTGGAGATGGCAATCGCCCATGCCCACCGCAGTAAGGGCCGACTGGCGCTGATCTTCGTCGATCTCGACCGTTTTAAGCGGATTAACGACAGCCTCGGCCATGAAGCGGGGGATCGGGTGCTGCGCCAAGTCGGGGAGCGCCTGCTCTCGGCGGTGCGCGAGGATGATACCGTGGCGCGGCTGGGGGGCGATGAGTTTGTGATTATGCTCTCCGACCTGCTCTCGGTCGATGCCGCCGTTGCGGTCGCCCGCAACGTTTTGCAGGTCATGGGCCAGCCGCTAGAGCTTGGCCGCTCGGGGGAGGAGTCGGTGATCACTTGCAGCCTCGGGATTAGCCTCTACCCGGAGGATGGTAAGAGTGCCGAAGAGCTGATTCGTAACGCCGACTCGGCGATGTACCGCGCCAAAGATGTTGGGCGCAACAACTTTCAGCTCTACTCCCCGGAGATTAACGCCCGCAGTCTCGAACACCTGGCGATGGAGAACAACCTGCGCCATGCGATGGAGCAGCAGCAACTTCAGGTCTTCTACCAGCCGATCCTTTCCGCCCACGATGAGCGGGTTCACCACGCCGAGGCGCTGCTGCGCTGGCACCACCCCGACCTGGGCAACATCTCCCCCGCCGACTTTATTCCTCTCGCCGAAGAGACCGGGATGATTATTCCCATCGGGGATTGGGTGCTGGAGAGCGCCTGCGCTCAACTGCGCGATTGGCAGGCGCAGGGGCTGCCCCCCATCGGCATCTCGGTCAACGTCTCGGCACTGCAATTTCATGCCCCCGACTATGTGGCTAAGGTGCGCGAGATCCTGGAGCGCCACCAGATCGAAACCCCGTCCGCCATTACCCTGGAACTCACTGAGAGTATGTTGGTCGAAGATGCCTTGGAGACTATGCACACCATGAATGCACTGCGCGAGCTGGGGGTCTGCATCGATCTCGACGACTTCGGCACCGGCTACTCCTCCCTGAGCTACCTCAAACACCTGCCGATCAGCCGTCTGAAGATCGACCGCGCCTTTGTGCGCGGTATCCACAAGGATCGCCGTGACTCTGCCATCGCCGCCGCCATTATCCAACTGGCCCATAGCCTTGGGCTGGAGGTGGTCGCCGAAGGGGTGGAGCGTGAGGCTCACCGCGACTTTTTGCGTGCCAATGGCAGTGAGTGGTTGCAAGGCTTTTTCTACGGCGGCGCACTCCCCGCCGAGGAGTTCGCCGCAACCCATCTCAAAAACCTGAAAAACCTGTAACGCACGAAAGGAGAGAAGAGCGTGCCGCAGTACCTTCGCCCGCTCACCCTCATTAAAAACCTGAAAAACCTGTAACGCACGAAAGGAGAGAAGAGCATGCCGCAGTACCTTCGCCCGCTCACCCTCATTAAAAACCTGAAAAACCTGTAACACAGGAAAGGAGAGAAGAGCATGATGCCGCAGCACTTTCGCCCGATCACCCTTACTCTGCTACTGCTCCTCGCCAGTGGCACGACCACCGCGCAACCGCTGGAGTGGCTGGCCCCGCTCGGCACCCCGCTGGAGCAGGAGCAGGCGATT
>SLIM01000042.1 GCA_007135625.1 Gammaproteobacteria bacterium | reverse complement strand
TCCTCCAGCCCGGTCAGGTCTTCAACCCCCGCCATCTCCGCCAACAGGCGGTTATAGCCGCGCAGGCGAGTCTGAAGCTCGGCCAGCTCCTGGCGAAACTGGACGCACTGCTCAGGGTCATCGAAAGCCCCTTGCAGGGAGAGGCGATGCCAGCGAGCGGTGAAGGGGCGGATAATCTGGTTAAGCACCACCACAGCGATCTTAGTGAACTCAATGCAGCGCCAGCCGTGGCGCTTAATCACCTGACGGGTGATCTCAAACAGCTTGAACACGCTCTCCAAGGCGGTACCCTCGTCGCCGTGGGGTTCGGGCAGAGGCTGGGTAGCGATGCGGGTGAGGAGTTCGACATACATCTCCCAAGCGGCATCGCGGTCGGCGTTCTGCGGCTTGAACTCCATGCCAAGGATACCGGCGTTAATGCTAAGGCCGGTCATACCGGCGCGGTTGAGCCAGTCATCAAGGGTTGAACGGCGTTTTTTCATGGCTTCTCTCCGGTGGTTAGGAGGGTAGAGCATGACCTCCTTTCGGCTCAGAATACGCCCCAACAATCCGGGATGCAACAGCAGCACCGCGTTTGATGACATCTCCCTACTGACATCCCCAAGCAGATCAACTATGATGCACTAGATTATCCATCCAACGACCCCGAGGAGAGAAGATCATGACTCGATCCTTCATGACCCTGCTGTTGAGCGCCGCGCTGCTCTTTACCCTTCCCGCACTGGCCCAGGAGACCCGCTTTATTACCATTGGCACTGGGGCATTGACCGGGGTTTACTACCCCACTGGCGGGGCAATCTGTCGGCTAGTGAATCGCAACCGGCAGGAGCATCAGATCCGCTGTTCGGTCGAATCCACAGGAGGTTCGATCTTTAACCTCAACACCCTGCGCAATGGGGAGATGGATTTCGGGATAGCCCAGTCGGATTGGCAGCACCACTCCTACCATGGCACTTCGGAGTTTGCCGAGCGCGGAGCGGATACCAATCTGCGGTCGCTCTTCTCACTGCACGGTGAGCCATTTACCCTAATGGTGCGGGAGCAGAGCGCGATCCACGCGCTGGAGGATCTCCCCGGCAAGCGGGTTAATATCGGCAATCCCGGCTCTGGACAGCGGGCGACGATGGAGGTGTTGATGCAGCGCCTCGGCTGGAACCAGCAGACTTTCGCCCTCGCCTCGGAGCTACGCGCCGCCGAGCAGTCGCGCGCCCTTTGCGATAACCGTATTGATGCGATGATCTACGCCGTTGGCCATCCTAACGCTTCGATTCAGGAGGCGGTGGCTTCCTGCAATGCCCGTCTGGTTCCGGTGACCGGTGAGGCGGTGGAGGCGCTGATTGCCGAGCGTAGCTACTACGCCCCGGTGACTATCCCCGCCGGAATGTATCAGGAGGAGCAGCCGGAGATCGCGACCTTTGGGGTGAAGGCGACTCTGGTCACCTCCGCTACGGTCGATGAAGAGGTGGTTTATCAACTGGTGAAGGCGCTGTTTGAGAACCTGGAGGCTTTCCGTTCGCTGCATCCTGCCTTCGCCCATCTGCGTGCGGAGCAGATGCTGGAGGGCCAGAGCGCCCCGCTCCATCCGGGTGCGCTGCGCTACTACCAAGAGAGTGGCTTGCTGCCCTAACGCATCCAAACCCTGTTTCACCGCACCACGGGTAGTTACCGATGATCTATCACGACCTGCGAGATTTTATCGCCCAGCTTGAGGCACGCGGCGAATTGAAGCGAATCCCCAGCGAGGTCGATCCCTATCTGGAGATCACCGAGATTTGCGACCGCACCTTGCGGCGCGGGGGGCCTGCGCTGCTGTTTGAGCGGGTCAAGGGATCTGCTTATCCGCTGCTGGGCAATCTTTTTGGCACCGAGCGACGGGTGGCGTTGGGGATGGGGCGCGAGTCGGTGGCGGAGCTGCGCGAGGTCGGGGAGCTGCTGTCGCAGCTTAAAGAGCCGGAGCCGCCGAAGGGGATGAGGGATGCCTGGGAGAAGTTGCCGCTCTTTCGCAAGGTGCTGGATATGGCCCCCAAGGAGGTGCGTAGCGCCCCGTGTCGCGAGGTGATTGAGGAGGGAGAGGCGGTCGATCTGGCGACCCTGCCGATTCAGACCTGCTGGCCGGGCGATGCTGGCCCGCTGATCACTTGGGGGTTGGTGATTACCCGTGGCCCGCATAAATCTCGCCACAATCTAGGGATCTACCGTATGCAGGTGATTGGGCGCAATCGGGTGATTATGCGCTGGCTCTCCCATCGCGGCGGGGCGCTCGATTTTCGTGATTGGCAACAGCACGATCCCACGCGCCCCTTTCCCATTGCGGTCGCTCTCGGCAGTGATCCCGCAACTCTGCTCGCGGCGGTTACGCCGATCCCCGATGCGCTCTCCGAGTTCGCCTTTGCGGGGCTGCTGCGCGGCGCTCGCAGTCAGCTTATTCGCGCCCTCGGCTCCGATCTGCTGCTCCCGGCCAATGCCGAATTGATTCTGGAGGGGGTGATCCACCCCGGTGATCTCGCTGAGGAGGGGCCGTTTGGTGACCATACCGGCTACTATAATGAGGTCGAGCGCTTTCATGTGTTGACGATTGATCGCATTACCCGCCGTACCCGCCCGATCTACCACAGCACCTATACCGGTCGCCCGCCCGATGAACCGGCGATTCTCGGTTCGGCGCTCAATGAGGTGTTTGTCCCGATTTTGCGCCGTCAGTTTCCCGAGATTTGCGATTTCTATCTCCCGCCGGAGGGGTGTTCTTACCGCATGGCGGTGGTGAGTATGCGCAAGGAGTACCCCGGCCATGCCAAGCGGGTGATGTTTGGGATCTGGTCGTTTTTGCGCCAATTTATGTATACCAAGTTTATTATTGTCACCGATGAGGATGTCAATGTGCGCGATTGGCGCGATGTGATCTGGGCGATGACCACCCGCATGGATCCGGTACGCGATAGTGTGATGGTGGAGAATACGCCGATTGACTACTTGGATTTCGCCTCTCCGGTCTCCGGTCTCGGCTCCAAAATCGGTTTTGATGCGACGAATAAGTGGCCGGGGGAGAGCCAGCGCGAGTGGGGAACGCCCATTACCCGTGACCCGGCGGTGGTGGCCCGTGTCGATGCCCTGTGGGAACAGCTTGGCATCGAACCGGTTCCCTGAGAAGTGTGACGATGCACTGGCTCTATCTGTCGTTGGCCATCATCGCTGAGGTGATCGGTACCTCTTTTCTAAAAAGCTCTGAGGGGTTTACCCGTCCGCTCCCCTCGGTCGTGGTCGCCCTCTCCTACCTGGTCGCTTTCTACTTCCTGGCGCTGACCCTCAAGACCCTGCCGGTCGGTATTGCCTACGCAATTTGGGCCGGGGTCGGAATTGTGCTCATTGCACTCATTGGCTATCTGCTGTTTGATCAGGCTCTCGACCCGCCCGCTATTCTGGGCATTGCTCTTATTGTTTGTGGCGTTTTGGTGATTAACCTTTTTTCCAAAAGCGCCTGAGGGGAACCTTCGGTCTACAGTTTTTCAAACGGTTTCATGAGCTTTGCCATACATCTGGAAGTAGAAGAGTTACGCATAATTTCTATTTGATCTTCTCTTCCGGATTTAGAAAGAATAGTGAGCTGGTTTTGCAGTCCGCACATTCGCGGTAAAACTTGCTGCCCTCTTTGCGTAGGCGTTCTTTGTGTCCATTTACGCCGCAGTCCAGCTTGATTGGCGTGTTGCCATCACACGAAGCACACTTAAAAAAGTAGCCGTATTTTCCGTACTGTACTTTCAGCTTTTCGCTGCCGCAAGCACGGCACTTGATCGACTTCTTGTTCTGTACTTCTTGCTTTGGTTGAAGCTTGGTTGGCGGGGAAGCAACCGGAGCTTTAGCAACGGCTTTCTGCGCGGTGTTTAAGCCAAATTTTGCCGAGTAGTTGATCTTGATCGGTACGTGTCGGAGTAGAAGTTTTCGACCTATCTTTTCGATGGTTTCTGAAGAAACCACTTTGGCCAAGTTAAAAGCGCTAAAGATCCCGCTGTCATCGATATCCTTCTGAAGAGTTTTGCTCAAGTGATCTGCTTTGATGACACGACTGGTATCCAATTTCTTGGGCCGGTCAATCCTGGCATTCGGAGCTATCAATACAAGAGAATGAAAGGTTGGTGCAAGTCGTAACCCAAGGCGGGTCGGCATTTCGATTTGATCGAATACATCTTTTAAAACAGCGATGTGCCGCTCGTTTTGTTCGAGTGGCGAAGGCATGCCTTCGAAGGTTTTCTTGAAGTCATTCCAACGCAGAAACTCGCCGTTTTCCGTGATCTTGATGCCAGCATGGAAGTGCTTGCTCTCGAAAACATAGACTTCGAGTAAGCGATTGATCATGAGATGATCAATTTGAGCTACTCGACCGTTTATTTCAAAGCGGAGGTCATGAAGCACAACCCGATTATTAGATGTCGCATTCTCAAAGTCGATGAAATAGGCAGACTCTTTCTCACCCTTTATTCCTGCACGCATAAAGCGCAGCTCTTGCTCTATTCGGGTTTTTACCGAAGTCGTCGCCACAGCAAGCAGGCTCTCCAATTCAGCGATGGCGGATTCGTTTTCACGATATGCTTTCAAAATCACTTATTCACCTCTTTTTAATAAAATCGCTCATTGCTTACAACCCACATTCCGACTACCTCCATGCAACACGCTGATTCAAAAGATGTATTTCCTTTTAGTATGACTTATAGAAAAACATAATATTTTATTC
>SLIM01000105.1 GCA_007135625.1 Gammaproteobacteria bacterium | reverse complement strand
CGTGGCCCTGCCGGGCGTTACTAAGCCGGGACAGAGAAGCGAGGCGAGCAGCCGGGCGATCTACAGCGCAACCTATAGCCGCAACCTTATAAGCACAGCCTATAGCCCGCAGCCCATAGCAGAACCCATGGCACAGCCTATAGCCACAACCTATAAGCACAGCTATAGCGGGTGCGACCCAAAGCGATGCTTTGGGCAGCACGACACGACTTCGAAAGAAGTCGTGGGTCGCTCTGGGGAGCGACAGGTAGCCTGAAGCGCCGCCCTACAAGGCTTTGCGCATCGGTTTGAGTCACACCCGCCTATCGCCGTAACCCATAGCGCAGCCGACAACGCACCATACACCGCGAACAGACCAAGGAAAGACCCGCATGAGTGACCCATCCCCCCCTCACAACCCCGAGAGCTGGGAGCGCTCCCTAATCCGTGAACTGGCCTTGGAGTCGGTACGCGAACGGCGACGCAGCCGCCGCTGGGGTATCTTTTTCAAACTGCTTATTGTCCTTTATGTTGTGGTATTGATGGCCCTCTGGTTCCCCGAACTGTGGAAAGATAGCAGCCACAAAAAAGACCACTACACCGCACTCATTGAAATTCGCGGCCTCATCAGCGCCGAGAGCGAGGCGCGTGCCGACTACATCGTCTCCGCCCTGCGCGATGCCTACAAAGATGAAAAAGTCAAAGGGATTATTCTGCGCATCAACAGCCCCGGCGGTAGCCCAGTCCAATCCAGCTACATCTACGACGAAATCCAACGGCTACGCGAACAGAACCCCGAACTCCCTGTCTATGCGGTAGTCACCGAACTCTGCGCCTCGGGTGGCTACTACATCGCCACCGCCGCCGATGCAATCTACGTCAACCCCGCCTCCATCGTAGGCTCCATTGGTGTCCTGATGAACGGCTTCGGCTTTAACGAAATGATGGAAGATTTTGGAATCGAACGGCGACTCCTTACAGCGGGCGAGCACAAGGGGATGATGGACCCCTTCTCCCCGCTGCAGAGCTTTGATCAACAGCATATCCAGCGCCTCCTCGACCAGATCCACCAGCAATTTATTGATGCCGTCATCCAAGGGCGCGGCGACCGCATCGACCCCAACGACCCGCAACTCTTTAGCGGCCTGATCTGGACCGGCGAAGAGAGCATCCGCCTCGGCCTCGCCGACGGCCTCGGCAGCAGTAGCCACGTCGCCCGCGAAATCATTGAGGCGGAGACCATCGTCGACTTCACCCGTAAGGAGGACATCTTTGAACGCCTCGCCAAACAGCTCGGGGTCGCCGCCGCCACCACCCTCAGCCAAGTCACCCATGGCTGGCAGTTGCGTTAGGCGCAGACGGCATTCACAACCCGCCGCGAGTCGATAACCATGGCATGGTGGGGAAAGGTGCTTGGCGGTACCTTCGGGCTGATGCTCGGCGGCCCGCTCGGGGCGCTACTCGGAGCGGCGATGGGACACGGCCTCGACCGTGGCGTTGCCAACCTGAAAAATGCCCAGGATATCGCCAGCGGCGACCCGGAGCGGGTGCAGATGGCCTTTTTTACCGCCACCTTCTCGGTCATGGGCCACATCGCCAAAGCCGATGGCCGGGTCTGTGAACAGGAGATCGCGATAGCGCGTGCCGTAATGCAGCGCATGGAGCTAAACGAAGCGATGCGCAGTGCCGCCATTGACCTCTTCACCCAGGGCAAGCAGCCCGAGTTCAATCTGGATGAGGTGCTGGAACAGTTTCGTCGTGAATGCCACGGTCGCCGCACCCTGATCCAGCTCTTTCTTGAGATTCAACTGCAAGCCGCCCTTGCCGACGGCCAACTCGACCCGGTCGAGGAGCAACTGCTGCTGCACATCTGCCGCCGCCTCCACTACCCCCGCCTCTTCTACGAGGCGCTCAAGCGGGCGACCTACGCCGGCCAGCGGCACTCCACCACTCGCCCCAGCGCAGAGACCCTGCAAGCCGCCTATGCCCTGCTCAATCTCACCCCCGAGGCGAGCGAGGCGGAGATTAAACGCGCCTACCGGCGACTCCTCAGCCAACACCACCCCGATAAGCTGGTGGCCAAGGGTCTCCCCGAAGAGATGATTAAAATCGCCAGCCAGCGCACCCATGAGATTCGTCAGGCCTACGAGCGGATTAAACAGGAGCGCGACTTTTGAGCCATCACCCCGATGACCGCTACTGGATGCGCGAAGCACTGCTCCTCGCCGTCGAGGCGGAGCTGGCCGGTGAGGTGCCGATTGGCGCACTGCTCGTTTGCGACGGGGTCGCCATCGGACGCGGCTACAACCGCCCGATTGGTAGCCACGACCCCAGCGCCCACGCCGAAATCCTCGCCCTGCGTGATGCCGGGCAGCGCCTCGGCAACTACCGCCTCCCCGGCACCACCCTCTACGTCACCCTCGAACCCTGCGTAATGTGCGCCGGAGCGCTGATCCACGCCCGCATCGCCCGCCTCGTCTTTGGCGCACCCGACCCCAAAGGAGGAGCCGCCGGCAGCCTCTTCGACCTGCTCCCCCCCGACCACCGCTTTAACCACCGCATCGCGTGCAGCGGCGGGGTACTGCAAGAAGAGTGCGCTCAAATGTTGCGCGACTTCTTTCGTCAGCGACGACGCTGCCGCAAAATACCCCTGGCGCATACTCATAGCCCTGCGCCGGCTCATCAACCTCCCTCGCTGAGGCACGACCTGCTATGAAATTGGCACGGGTAACCCTACATGGTTTTGCATTGGTTCACCACTCCGCCCGCAGACGCAGGTGGATACCATCATCTTGCAAGCTGTAGCCATCGCTAGCGGGTGGGGCGGTGAGTGCTTTGGCGAGGTAAAGTTCAGCGCGCAGCCGCTGGTATTGCCACAGCAGCCCGGCTCCTACGGAGGTAAGGGGTTTTTCATCACGAAATTGGCCCCGGTTCCACCCCTTACCGCCATCGGCAAAGAGCGCCCAGTGGAGTTCGCCGGGTTGCTGGCCCAGGCCACTCTCCAGTGGGCGACGATACTCGACAGAGAGAAAGCCGCCTTGGTCGCGGACTTGCTGGTTTTCGCGGTAGCCGCGTACACTCTTGGCCCCGCCAATCGCAAGGCGCTCTTGCGGCAGCAGGGAGCGGTCGCTCCATTGCAAGCTGGTGGTGAGCAGCAGTTGCCCATGGTCGCTGAAACGGTGGGCATAGCGCCCCTGGCCGATCCAACTGAGGTAGCGCCCATCTGGCCCGCTCGGGTGGCGGGTGGCATCGAACCACGGGGTGCCGAGGTTGAAGGTCGAGCGCAGTGCCATCGCGTTGGTGCTGTCGCGCTGGCTGTACTCTTGGGAGAAGCGCAGCACCCGGGTACGCGCCGCGCCATCCTCCTCAATCCCAGCGGCGGCGGGGTAGCCGCGCCCGTCGAAGAAGCGGGTGTTGCTGGTGCGCAGATCGAACGCCACTCCCAGCAGCAGGCGCTGCTCCAGTTGCTGAAGCAGTGGCCACTGGTAGCCGAGGTGGAGGGCCGAGAAGCGGCTACGAATATTGACCCCGGCGCGGGCCAAAACCCCTTCGACAACCGAAGTCTCGCTCCCCTCCAGCCCCAGGGTCAGGGTCGCAGGTCGGTGACCTACCGGCAGTCGCCAGCGCAAATTGCCCTCCTTAACCCCTTCGCTAGCAGAGAACTCCAGCGCCAAGCGGTCGCCCCAGCCGCTGAGGTTGTGCAGTTCGCCATCCAGGCGCAGGCTCTGTTCACCCACGCTGGGGGTGCGATGGTTATCGAGAGTAACGCCCAGTTGGTAGGGCTTGGCACGGGTCACCTCCAGATCGAGCCACGCCTCTCCCGGCTGTACGCCGGGATGAAGTGCGCCGTTAAGACGCTCAATGAGCGGATCACTAAGGAGCTGCTGAAAGCGCTGTTGCAGGCGACCGATATGCAGAATCTCCTGATCACTGCCGAGCCGCTGTAGCAGGTAGGCCTCGCGCAACCGCCCCTGACCGCGAATGCGAACCTGATCGAGCCGCCCCTCGTAGAGGTGAAAAGTGACTTCGCCGTTGCGAATCGGCTGATCGGGCAGGATCGCCCCGGAGTTAATGTAGCCAGCGGCGATATAGTGGCGGGTAAGGGCTAGCCGCATCTCTTCCAGGTCGGCGATATTGACCCGCTGGTTATGGTAGGGGGCAAGGAGAGCGTGCAGCGCCTCATCGTTAATCGCTCGGTTGCCGCTAAAATGGATCTTGCGCAGGGTAAAGTGCAGCCCGGCGGGGCGCTCTCCGAGCCACTCGGGGGGGAGCGGCGGTAGCTCAATCTCGCTATCCGGCGGGGTGGTATAGGCAGGCAGCTCTAACGTCGGCAGGCTCTCGCGAGGGAGCGGAGAGGCGGCGTGCAGGGCTAGCGGGACGAGCAGCAGGAGCAGCAGCAGTCGAGAGGGTAGTCGAGTCATACAGTCTCCATAAACCAGTTAATCTTCACCATCTACTCCTCACCATGGGATGCAGGAGCGAATACTCTCGCTTCCGCCCTCTGCGGGGTCGAGGGGTAGCGCTCCCCGCCCGATTAGCGCGAGAGAGCTAGGAATTGTACCCGCTTGCGGAGTGCAGGGGTCACTCTCCAGCTCTTGCAGCGGGGGGTGGCCACTCTCGACTGCAACCACGTCGGCGGCAAGGTCGATCTCGGGAATCGCCAGTTCAACCCGGCCATCAATCCCATCCGGTGCGGCGGCCTGGATGACGCTTATTCTGGCTGTGGGATCAAAGTCCTGGCGCTCACTGCCACCCGCGATAAAGCGCTGGTTGGCGGGAACGAGCAAGAAGGGGCTGTCGAGCTGAATAT
>SLIM01000002.1 GCA_007135625.1 Gammaproteobacteria bacterium | reverse complement strand
TGCGCGTCCGATCTATCTGCGCCTGGTGCGTACCAATGAAGAGCAGGGGTTTATTGATGAGTCGATCCGCAACATCGTCGGGGCCTCCCATATCTATCTGGCCTATAAACTGGAGGAGTATCTCCAGCAGCAGCCGCAGCAGCAGGCCGACTCCCTCGCCGGGCGACTGCACGGGCTGGCCGGGGTGCTGCTGGATGCCGGGGAGCGCCCCCTCTATCCCAACCTGATTGATCGCCTGGTGGTGGTCGGCTCGCGCCTGCTAATGACCCGCAATCAGCCCGTAAGCCGTGGCGAGAATCTCACGCTGGAGGAGATTCGCAGCGGTATCGCCCGCCTGCTTGTGAGCGAGCCGGAGTATCAGCCGCTCTATCAGCGGGCAGTCGCCAGCTCGGGCGGCGCGGAGGTGCTCTACCGCTCGATTCAGCGAATCTTGGCGGAACCGCATCAAAAGTTTTGGAGTTGGGATCGGCTGCCGGTGCGGGTACTCTATATCAACCATCCCCATCGCGACCGGACGATCTGCGACTGGGTGGTGCGTCGTACCCTGGATCAATACCGTAATCAGCTCCCCCCATTGCGCCCGCCGCGTCCCGAGAGTATTCGCCAATCGGGCGGTGATGTCAGTCCCTCATGAGAGTGGTGTGTCAGCGGGGAGCGGAGTAGCCCCTTGACGCGACCGCCGGTGGTCTTGGTGGTGGGTGGGCATGACCCTAGCGGTGGTGCCGGAATCGTCGCCGATGGCGAGGCGGTGCGGGCCGCTGGTGGCCATCCGCTCTCACTCATCACGACCCTCACGGTGCAGGATAGCCACCGGGTCTACGCCCTTGCGCCAACCTCCCCAGCGCTGTTGCAGCAGCAGTTTGCGGCCCTTCGTGCCGATCTGCCGGTGGATGCGATTAAGGTGGGGATGCTCGGTAGTGTCGAGCTGGTGACGCTGTTGCTGGGCTGGCTGGATCAACTCCCCGGCTGTCCGCTGGTGGTCGATCCGGTGCTTGCCGCTGGGGGGGGCGGGGGCGAGGCGAGTGCGGCGCTGCGGCAGGCTCTCGCCAGTCACCTGCTGCCGCGCACCACCCTGTTGACCCCCAACAGCGTGGAGGCGCAGCGCCTAAGCGGCAGAGAACGCCCGGCGGAGCAGGCGGAAGTCTTGCTGGAGCTGGGGTGTTCGGCGGTCTTAATTACCGGTACCCATGAAGCTGGGGAGGGGGCAGTGACCAATCGCCTGTTTCGGCGTAACCAGCCCCCTCTCATCCACACCTGGCCGCGCCTCCCCGCCGACTACCACGGCTCCGGCTGTACCCTGGCCGCCGCGATTGCGGTCAGACTGGCCGCTGGTCAAGCGTTGGCGGTGGCGGTGGCCGAGGCGGAGCGCTACACCTGGAGCGCTTTGCACCACGGCTATTCACTCAGTGACGGTCAATACTTCCCAGCTCGTGCGGTTGGGTAGGTCGATTTTTTCGTACTCATAAAAAAACCTTACTCAGGAGAATCTCATGCGGCGCTTTACTCGATTCATGCTCTTGTTGCTACTCCCGCTGCTGCTGCTCCCCAGCCTGCTGCTGGCCGCAGAGCGCTACAAAATCGCCTACTTTGAAGGCGCATTCTCACCGATTTTTCGCTCCACTTGGGAGGCGACCCAGGCGGGACTGGAGGAGCTGGGGTGGGGGGATCGGGTCGAATATCCCGAAGATGCTTTCTATAGTCCTGGCCATGGCGACAGCAATGCTCCGGCACGCGAGGCGGTGGCTAAGGAGCTGATGGCCCGCGATGATCTGGCGCTGATCTTCTCCGCTGGCAGCGAGGCGACTCGCCTCCTGCTGAAGTATAACAACCATAAAACTCCGATTTTGGGAGGGGCGATTGCCGATCCGCTGCGGGCCGGCTTTATCGCCAGCGTTGAGGATTCGGGGGTCGATAACTTTACCGCCCGCATTGTCCCTGGGCGCTACAAGCGAATGTTTCAGATCTTTCATGCCGAAATTGGTTTTCAGCGGCTGGGGCTGCTCTATGTCGATACCCCTAACGCCCGCACCTTCGCCAACGTGGACGATGCTCTGGAGGTCGCCGCAGAGCGGGACTTTGCGATTATCCACTACCATATTGCAGATACCCTGACCGCCAAGGAGTGCATGACCGCGCTGGAGTCGCTGGTAGAGCAGCAGATCGATGCTTTTTTCATTCCTTCGCTGACCTGTTTTGAGTGGGGACGTGATGATGTCAAGCGCCACCTCGACTTTCTCATTGAACATCGTATCCCGGTCTTCGCCCGGCAAGGCTCTAGCGACGTTCGTGGCGGAGCGCTGATGGGCTTCTCGGCCATCGACTATACGGCTCGCGGTCGCTTTATGGCCCGCATGGCCGAATATCTGCTGGAAGGGGGTAAGGCGCGTGACCTCAAGATGGTCGATGAGAACCCGCCGCGTATCTCGATCAACCTGGAGGTGGCCCAGCGTATCGGTTTTGATCCCTCGTTTGACATTCTTGGCGCAAGTGACGAGATCTATCAGGAGATCATCCTTCCGGAGGATCGACTGATTCGTTAGCGGGCAGGTTTTAACCGTTAGCCGTTAGCTCTCAGCTCTCAGCCGTTAGCCGTCAGCTTTCGGCCCTCTCTCTTGCTTCTTCCCTGATTGGTGCAATTTTTGATGCCCGGCAAAACGTTTTGGTGTAAGCTATCTTCCGCATAGCCAATTTAGCTTATTGCAAATAACATGGAGAGCAAGATGATACAGAGTGAAGCAAGAGGTGCGGAGGTTCTGCGCACGATTATGACGGTTGGACGCGAGACCTTCGCAGCGGAGGGGATTGAGCTGCCGAACCCGATTGCCGATGGCGGCGGCCCCTCCTCAACCTTTACGGGAGCGGCATTTTCCGGAATGCTGCTGGGTATTCCCTGCTGGGGGCCGCACGTTGCGGTGCGCATTCCCGATGCCGCCTACGACCTGGCGACCCGCCACCTGATCGGGCCGCATATCGGAGTCTTTCGCCAGCTCTTTTTCTCCCTTCCGGTTGCCATGGTCGCCCCCCGCGACCCGGAGGTGTTGACCCGTACCCTGATGACCGCGATTACCCGCGCCCTCTTCGGCGAGGCCGAGGAGGTGATCTATCGGGCCTATCCGTGGAATGCGAACTCCACGCGCATGGCTGGGGTGGCACGCGAGGTCAACCTCGCCTCCGGCGTGATTCGAGGGATGGAGATCTGCCAGCTCAACCATATCGAACAGGCGGGTGGGGTCAAGCTGGAGCAGCCGAGTTATCTGATTGTGGTCGGTGCCGACCGCTTGGCCTACGCCCTCTCGCTGCACAACTACTACCAGCAGGGGGCCGAGCTGGGGAGTGTGGAGGAGTTCTACCGCCTCGACCCTAGCCGTGCCGAGGCATTGACCGCACTGCACAGCAGCATTCTGCACGAAAACTCCGGGCGAGCTGCCCCTCTGCGGGAGGCGTTAATCCAGGAGCTGGAGTCGCTAGAGCAGGAGCTAACCCCCGAGGTTCTGCCCAGCGAGCCGCTCCTGGCCCGCTTTCGCAAAGTCAATATCTTGCTGGAGACTCTGTTCATGATCCGGGGGATTAGCGGGGCGCTGCGGCAAAGCTATATTGGCCGCATCGGCGACCTCGCTAAACAGATCGCCGCCGCCATCCTCAACCACCCGGAACAGGGGCGCTGCCTGGCCACCGAGACCCAAGTCAGTCGTTTTGAGCAGGCGCTGGAGCGCACCGAGGCGCTGCTGTTAAGCGCTCCGCGTGAGGCGACCCGTACTCCGGTGAGCGGATCACTCCCCGAGCTGCCTACCAGCGACAGCCTTCCGCAGGCGGTTATTCATTGGCATGCGGAGCAGGTTACGCAGGGAATTGATCAAGATCTGCCGGGATGCCTCAGCGAGGCGCAACAGAGCGCCCTGCGGGAGTGGATCGTAACCCACTATCACCACATCGGCCCAGCGGTGCGTACCCAAGGGGAGAGCGACTTACCCCTCGGATTTGCTGCGATTCGGGTGGCGGAAGAGCAGATTATCCTCTCGCGAGATCTCGCGATGGAGGCGGAGGAGGTGCGCAACCACCTCACTACCCTCGGCCTGGTCGGTGGCAACGGGGCGCAGCGACAGGCCCGCATGGGCCGTCTGCTGGCCGTACTGGCCGCGCAGGGCGTGGAGATTCCGCCGCTGCTGCAAGAGTATCTGCCCTTTTTAGGCATTGAGCAGGTCTTTTTCTCCTCACGCATTTTTGAGCGAACGATTCTGGTGATCGTCGAAGAGTGGTTCGAACGCCACCTGCCCACGCTTAAAGCGACCTACCTGCTGCTGCGCGAGGAGACCCCACCAAGCAGCGCCGCCGAGCGTCACTGCTGGGCCGCGATCCGTTTGGAGTTGGCCTCCCGCTACCTGCTGGTACGCGCCGCCGCAGGGAAACCCCTCTGGCAAGACCCCTACGGCGCACGCTATATCCTCAACCACGACCTGTTGCCTCTGTGGCGCGATGCGGAGTATCCTGAACCGCTCCGCTTGGCACTCATCGAAGCCGCCTTGGAGGGAGAGTCCTACCCCGACGAGGTCATTGAACGGGTACGCAACTATTTGGTGAATAAGAGGCTCTAGGTTCGAGGTTCGAGGTTCGAGGCTCTAGGTTCGAGGCTCTAGGTTCGAGGTTCGAGGTTCTAGGTTCGAGGCTCTAGGTTCGAGGTTCGAGGTTCGAGGTTCTAGGCCTCGCACCTCGCGCCTCGCGCCTCGCGCCTCGCGCCTCGCACCTCGCACCTCGCACCTCGCGCCTCGCACCTCGCACCTCGCACCTCGCACCTCGC
>SLIM01000079.1 GCA_007135625.1 Gammaproteobacteria bacterium | reverse complement strand
GCCAGCTTTTGCAGCCGGGACACTGCCAATGGAGGTCGCGGGCGCTAAAGCCGCAGCGCTGGCATTGAAAAGCGGTGCGGTGTTCAATCAGTTGGCTGATCAGCGGACGGATGACCCGCAGGGTACCGCCATGGTCGTGGCCGGGGAGGGTCTTGAGGTCGAGGCTGATCAGCCGCTCAATCCCCTCTAGGCTAGGGTGCTGTTGCAAGTGGTTGCTGAGGAAGGAGAGAGCGATCTCATCCCCCTCTTCGCTCTGAATCAGGTCGGTGAGGGTGAGCAGCTCGGCGCGTCCGCGTCGCCGCTCGAAGATGCGTTGCAGCTCTTGGCGCAAGGTACTCTGGCTAGCGAGGCGCTGGTGGCACTTGAGCAGGTCGGGAAGAACGACCGGAAAATAGGTGGCATCCAGCGTCTCGACCCGTAGCAGGGTAGTGATGGCGCGTTGCCACTCGCGCTGATCCATCTCCATCTGGCCAAGCAGCATGGTGGCACGCACACACCCCTCATTACAGCGGCGGGCGCGGTTAATCTGCTCAATCGCCTCTTCGGTCGCTCCGGCAGCGTAGGCGAGGTCGGCCTTTTCACAGTGGTAGTGGGCCTGTTCGGTACAGAGTCGCTGGCCGCTCACCTGTTCCAAGCGGCGGGCGGTCTCCAGGCATTTATCCCACTCCCGCTCCTGTTCGTAGATGGTGCGCAGATTGTGCAGCGCCTGCTCGCGGTGAAAGCCGCTCTCCACCAGCTCCTGAAAAAGATTTTCAGCGCGGTCAAAGAGACCGGCACGCATGTAGTCCTGCCCCAGCTCCAGCAGCGAAAGGGCGCGTTGCTGGGGGCTTAACGTATCGCGGGAGATCAGGTTTTGGTGAATGCGGATAGCGCGATCGACCTCGCCGCGACGGCGGAACAGATTGCCTAGGGCGAGGTGGGTCTCGACCGTCTCATGGTCAACCTCGACCATCTTCACAAACAGGTCAATGGCCTTGTCGGGCTGCTCGTTGAGGACGTAGTTCAGCCCTTTGAAGTAGCCGCTATCGCGCTGCTCCGGACACTGCGGCTGCTCCCCCGAAGGGGCGGCGCGGCGTGCCGCAATCCAGCCAGAGGCGGCGGCAACCGGGAGCAGGAGCCAGAGCAGGTCATACATGGGGCGGCGGATTAACGCAACCCGAGGAGATCTTGCATATCATAGAGACCCGGTTCTTGGTGGAGGAGCCAAGCGGCGGCCCGCACCGCCCCCTTGGCGAAGGTCATGCGACTAGAGGCTTTGTGGGTGATCTCAATGCGCTCGCCGAGTCCGGCGAAGAGTACGGTGTGGTCACCGACAATGTCCCCGGCACGAATGGTCTCAAAGCCGATGGTGTGGCGCGGACGCTCACCGCTGATCCCCTCGCGGCCATACACCGCGCAGCTCTGGAGATCACGCCCGAGCGCCTGAGCGACCACCTCGCCCATGCGCAGGGCGGTGCCGGAGGGGGCATCGACCTTGTGGCGGTGGTGCGCCTCAATGATTTCGACATCGAACTCGTCGCCGAGAATGCGGGCGGCGGTATCGAGCAGTTTGAGGCAGAGGTTGACCCCTACGCTCATGTTGGGGGCGAAGAGAATGCCGATCTCGGCAGCGGCCTGTTGCAGGGTGGCCTGTTGCGACGCTTGCAGGCCGGTGGTGCCGATCACCATCCGTTTGCCGTGTGCGCGACAGAGTGCGAGATGCTCTAGGGTGGCGGCGGGGGAGGTGAAGTCGATCAGCAGATCGAACTGCTCAATGACCTCGGCAAGGGAGGCGACTAAGGGGACTCCCAGCCGTCCGAGGGCGGCCAGCTCACCGGCATCGCTACCAAGCAAGCTGCTCCCAGGCCGTTCGCTGGCGGCTCCGAGAGTGACTCCCTCCTGTTCGTGGATTGCTTGAATGAGGGTGCGCCCCATGCGACCGGCGGCCCCGGCGACTGCGATTTTCATCATGCCTCTTCCTGTTGGTTGACTCTTGCGGTTGGCGGTTCGAACCGGTTCGAACGCCCTATTCTATCGCAACATCACCGGTGGAGGATAGCGTAGCACGAACCCCGCAACAGATCCGCAAATCCTCCCCCACCCGCCGCAGATCGCGCCACTCCAGCGCAATACGCTGCGTCATGCTCGTCAGCCCCGGCAGATGGAGCAGCCCCCGCCCGTCGCTACCGAGCAGATGGGGAGCGACATAGAGAATTAGCTCATCGACCACCCCCGCCTGCAGCGCCGCCCCGGCGAGGGTCGGGCCGCACTCCAGCAGCAGCTCATTAACCTGCTCACTAGCGAGGTGGTGCAGCACAGCGGGAAGGTCGAGACGGCCCTCCGCATTGGCCGGAAGGGTCACCACCTCCGCCCCGTGGCGGCGCAGGATCTCGGCCTGTGGAGTGGTAGCGGGCTGGCGGGTGAGCAGCAGCGTGCGCCCCGGTAGCGTTAGCAAGCGGGCGCTGGGGGGAGTGCGCAGCGTGGTGTCGAGAACCACCCGGAGCGGACGGGGCAGCTCCGCCTCGGCAGCGAGTCCCAGTGCAGCGGGGGGCAGCCGCACATCGAGGCTGGGGTCATCGGCCAGCAGCGTACCGCTACCGGTCAAAATCGCCGAGCTACGCGCCCGCAGCCGGTGCACATCGCGCCGCGCCGCCTCCCCGGTGATCCACTTGCTCTCCCCACTAGCCAGCGCGGTGCGCCCATCCAGACTCATCGCCAGCTTGCAGCGAACGAAAGGCCGTCCCCGCTCCATGCGTTGAATAAAACCGGGATTAAGCGCCCGCGCCTGCTCGGCCAGCAGCCCGGCGTGGCAGAGAAGACCCGCCCGGCGCAACTGCGCCAGCCCCTTGCCCGCAACCAGCGGGTTAGGATCGGTCATGGCGCAGACCACCTGCGCCACCCCCGCCGCAATCAGCGCCTCGCTACACGGCGGAGTGCGTCCGGTGTGACAGCACGGCTCTAGCGTAACATAAGCGGTCGCCCCCCGCGCCGCCTCCCCGGCAGCGGCCAGCGCCACCCGCTCGGCGTGCGGCCCGCCCGCCCGCTGGTGGTAGCCCTCACCCACCACTTGACCGTCACGCACCAGCACACACCCCACCCGAGGGTTGGGTTCGGTAGTATAGAGGCCGCGCCGCGCCAGTCGCAGGGCGCGGGCCATGTAGCGGTGCGCTTCGCTGCTAAAAGTCTCCACCTTAATAGCGGTAATGCTCCGGCTTATAGGGGCCATTCATCGCCACCCCGATATAGTCGGCCTGCTGCGGGGTCAGTTGGGTCAACTTTACCCCAATTTTAGCGAGATGCAGCCGCGCCACCTCCTCATCCAGGTGTTTCGGCAGGGTATAGACCTGTTTGTCATACTGCTCCCCCTTCGTCCAGATTTCGATCTGCGCCAAGGTCTGGTTGGTAAAGGAGTTGGACATCACAAAGCTGGGGTGGCCGGTGGCGCAACCAAGATTGACCAAACGCCCCTTGGCGAGAAGAATAATCCGCTTACCATCGGGGAAGATGATGTGATCGACCTGCGGCTTGATCTCCTCCCAGGTGTACTTTTCAACTCCAGCGACATCAATTTCATTATCAAAATGGCCGATATTGCAGACAATCGCCTGATCCTTCATCTTGACCATGTGATCATGGGTGATGACGTGAAAGTTGCCGGTCGCAGTCACGAAGATATCGGCCTGCGCACAGGCCTCCTCCATGGTCACCACCCGATACCCCTCCATCGCCGCTTGCAGGGCGCAAATCGGGTCGATTTCGGTGACCCACACCGTTGCCCCGAGGCCGCGCAGCGACTGGGCGCACCCCTTGCCGACATCGCCATAGCCAAGTACGAGCGCAATTTTGCCAGCGATCATCACATCGGTCGCCCGCTTGATTCCATCGACCAGCGATTCGCGGCAGCCGTAGAGGTTATCAAACTTCGATTTGGTCACCGAGTCGTTGACGTTAATCGCCGGAAAGGGGAGTTCGCCGCGTGCCTGCATCTGGTAGAGGCGATGCACTCCGGTGGTGGTCTCTTCGGTCACGCCGTGGATGTTTTTTAGGATGGTGGAGTAGAAGTTGGGCTGCTGCTCCAGACGGGCGGTAATCGCGGCATAGAGGACTCGCTCCTCTTCTGAGGTCGGATTGGCCAACACCGAGCGATCCTGCTCCGCCTTGGCCCCGAGGATCACCAGCAGGGTAGCATCGCCGCCATCGTCAAGGATCATGTTGGGGGTACCGCCATCGGCCCACTCCATGATCTTGTGGGTATAGGCCCAGTACTCCTCTAACGTCTCTCCCTTGTAGGCGTAGACCGGCACCCCGCTCGCCGCAATTGCCGCCGCTGCATGATCCTGGGTCGAAAAGATATTGCACGAGGCCCAGCGCACCTCGGCACCGAGCGCGGTGAGGGTCTCAATGAGTACGGCGGTTTGAATGGTCATGTGCAGCGAACCGCAGATTCGCGCACCTTTCAGCGGCTGCTCGGCGGCGTATTTTTTGCGCAGGGCGACCAGTCCCGGCATCTCGGTCTCGGCAATCGCAATTTCGCGACGGCCCCAGGGGGCGAGGTCTAGATCAGCGACGTGGTAATCTTGCTGAAGAGGGGTATTCATGGTTGGCTCCTTGAAACTTACTGAATCAAGCGACAGCCACAGGGAGGCGGCTCACCCCTTTCCCCGTAACTAACGCGGGTTGAACAGGTGAGCGCAGTTGTTGTTCCGAGCCTGGGGTGAACCTTGCAGCGCTCCTCGGAAAGGGGCGAGTATAGCACAGAGAGCGACGGAGATGTTAAGGGTTAAGGGTTAAGGGTTTTAAGGGTTAAGGGTTAAGGGTTAAGGG
>SLIM01000186.1 GCA_007135625.1 Gammaproteobacteria bacterium | reverse complement strand
GATCGTAGTAGGCTCCATCCAGGGAGGCTTTGGGCGGTGTTTTTCGCTCAAAGGCCGCAGCGCTGGTGGTGAACAGGAGTGCCAGCAGAACCAAGGGTGTCACGGTTATGGCAGTCGGCGCAGTTTTGGGAGCCGGAGAAGTGCGCACTCACAAAGCGGGGGTTGGCCACCTCGGCCCAAGCGAGAGCGTTCCCGCCAAGAAGCACTAAGAGAAGAAGTCCGATCAAGTAACCGCTCAAGTAACCGCCGCGCAGTGTAAACATTCAGTTTTTCCTATTTTTCTTAGTGTTGTGGGCCGCCCTTGAGGGCGTACCACATGGTGTCGCTTGCCATAAGCGACCGCTCCTAGCCAAGCGTGCCAAACAGACGCTGGTAGTTGTCGCTGGTCTGGGTAGCGAGTTGCTGGCGGCTCACCCCGCGCACCTCGGCGAGGCAGTCGGCGACGTAACCGACATAGCCCGGTAGATTGGATTTGCCACGGTGGGGGACTGGGGCGAGGTAGGGGGCATCGGTTTCGATCAGGAGCCGATCAGCGGGAATACGGGCGGCGGTCTGGCGCAGCTCTTTGGCGCTATTAAAGGTAATGATTCCCGAAAAGGAGATGTAGAACCCCATCTCTAGCGCTGCTGCCGCTACCTCCCACCCTTCGGTGAAGCAGTGCATGACCCCACCAATCTGGTCGGCTCCCTCTTCGGCCATAATCTGCAAAGTGTCCTCTGCTGCGGCGCGGGTGTGGATGATCAACGGCTTGCCGCAGGTGCGGGCGGCGCGAATGTGGCGGCGAAAGCGCTGCTGCTGCCACGCCATGTCGCCTGTATTGCGGAAGTAGTCGAGTCCGGTTTCGCCAATGGCGACGTTGCGCGGATCGGCGGCGAGGGCGACCAGCTCTTCCGGTTCGGGTTCGTGGCGTTCGCGGTCGTTGGGGTGGACTCCAACCGAGATCGAGACCTCGGGGCGGTGGGCTACCCGCTGAACCATCGCCGGGTAGCGCTCCAGGTCGATGGAGACGCAGAGCAGATGCCCTACTCCCGCTTCGCGGGTGGCCTCCATCATGCGGTCGAAGTCGCCTCCAAAGGGGGTGAGATCAAGGCAGTCGAGGTGACAGTGGGAGTCGATAAGCATTTTTTAGAGTGCGCAATAGGTGGTGGAGAGGTCGCGTGGTTACATGGTGTGGGTCGGGCGCTCCCACTTTAACGCGCCGGCAAGGTAGGTCTCGATCTTGTTGCGGGCCTGACCGCCATCCTGGGCGCTGAACTGCACTCCGATTCCGGCGGCGCGGTTGCCCTCGGCCCCGACCGGGGTCATCCAGATGATCTTGCCCGCTACCGGGATGCGATCCTTCTCCTGCATCAGGGTGAGCAGAAGAAAGACTTCGTCGCCGACATTGTAGGCCTTGTTAGTTGGAATAAATAGCCCGCCATGTTTGACAAAGGGCATATACGCGGCATACAGCGCGTTAATATCCTTAATCGTTAGCGAGAGGATTCCTTGTCTTCCGCCTGGCATTGGTCCAGCCATAATTACATATCTCCAGATGATGAGCGGCGACACTGTACCACGGTAAGCAGTAGCTCCTCCAGCAGCAATCGGCTGTTAAGAGAACCGCGTAACCCCGGTCTCGCCTGATAGATTTTGTCCAACAAGAGAAATAGCGCCCGGCTATCGATCCCGGTGACCAGCCGTTGCCACTGCGGCTGCTGGTCGGGATTGGTCAGCGCAACGCTAGCGCTGCTGCCGCTGGCGACTCGAAGCAGATCAATAACCCAGCCTGACATCCAGTCAAACAGGCGGTGCAGATCCCCCTTCTCCCACTGCTCGGCCAGCTTCAGCGGGTCACCCTGCCCCTCGAGCAGCAGAATAAAGCCCTCCAGCCGCTGTTGGCGCTCCTCCAGAACCTTTTGACGATGCAGCTCCAGCGCCTGTAGCGGTGCATTTTCCGCCAGTCCCAACAGCAGTTCGCGCTCCTTGCCGATCCCCTGCTCGGCCAGCCAGGCGCTGCCCACTGCGCGGCTTGGCGCGGCTAGAGTGAGCTGCTGGCAGCGGCTGCGAATGGTCGCTGGCAGGGCTGCGGGGTGGGCGGTCAGCAGCAGGATCAGGGTGCGCGAAACCGGCTCCTCCAGGGTCTTGAGCAGGCTGTTAGCGGCGGCGTTGTTCATCCGCTCGGCAGGCTCGATCAGCACCACTTTATGGCCGCCCAACTGCCCCACCAGCCCGGCCTTGGCGACATAGTCACGAATCCGCCTCACCAAGATCTCGCGCCCCTCCTCTTCGGGGGCGATGACCACCCGGTCGGGGTGATTGCCTGCCTGCACCAGTAGACACCCCTTGCAGTGGCCACAGGGTAGCCCGTCGGGCGGGGTTGCGGCGCATAACATGGTATTTGCCAGGGTCTCTGCAAATCGCCGCTTACCGACCCCCTGCGGGCCACAGAGGAGCATACCATGGGGCAGTCGCTGCTGCTCGCGGGCGCGCTGGATCTGCTGCCAAGCCGCCCGTTGCCAAGGGTAGAGGGTTAGCTCGTTTTCCATGCCGTGAGCATCGGTTGGAGCTGGGTGATGAGCTGCGCCTGCACCTGTTCCAGCGGTTGGCTGGCATCAATTACCCGCACCCGCTCCGGTTCTGCTTGGGCAAGCTCCAAGTAGCGCTGGCGTACCCGTTCGAAGAAGGCCACCTGCTGCCGCTCAAAGCGGTCGGGGCTGGAGCGCGAGGCGGCGCGTGCCAGCCCCTGCGCGACTGGCAGATCGAGCAGCAGGGTCAAATCGGGGCGCTGCCCCTGCTGCACCCACTGCTCCAGGGTTGCGATTCGCTCATGGGCGACTCCGCGACCGCCCCCTTGGTAGGCGAAGGAGGCATCGCTAAAGCGGTCGCTAATCACCCACTGCCCGGCGGCGAGGGCGGGGGCGATACGCCGTGCGAGATGTTCGGCACGGGCGGCAAACAGCAGCAGGAGTTCGCTCTCCTCGGCCATGCCGTCGTAGCGATGCCCCAACAGCAGTTCGCGCAGCGCCTCGCCGAGTGGGGTTCCTCCCGGCTCGCGGGTAAACAGCGCGGCCACTCCCTGCCGCTCTAGCAGGGCGCGAATCGCCTCTAGGCAACTGCTCTTGCCCGCGCCCTCAATCCCCTCCAGGGTGATGAAGCGACCACGCGGTGATAATGGCGGTGTATTCATTGAAAGTAGAGCAGTATGCCATCCTTGGCGCGTTGCCAGATCCCCCCCTCAGCGACGCTATCCAGGGCGATCAGCGGGCGCGAGGCGATTTCACCAACCCCGGCGAGAGTGACTTTCAGCTCGCCGACCTGCTCTCCCTGGGCAATCGGTGCGGTTAGCTCTGTATTAAGCACGGTATTGCTTTCGATATTGCGAAACTGTCCGCGTGGGACGGCGACACTCAGGTCACGCTCAATCCCCACGGCAACACTCGGCTGCGCCCCCTTCCAGACCCGCAACTGCTGTAGCGGAGCGTTTGCATTGTAAAGGGCATAAGATTCAAAGAAACGGAAGCCGTAGTTGAGCAGCGACAGGCTGACTCGGGTGCGCACCGCCACGCTCTCCGTCCCCATTACCACCGAGATAAGGCGCATTCCGTCGCGCTGTGCCGAGGTGACCAGGCAGTAACCGGCCGCCTCGGTGTGGCCGGTCTTCACCCCGTCCACCGATTCGTCACGCCAGAGCAGCAGGTTGCGATTCTGCTGGGTGATGTTATTGTAGGTGTACTCGCGCTGGCTATACCATTGGTAGAATTCAGGAAACTCGCGAATCATCGCCGCAGTTACCCGTACAATATCACGCGGCGTAGTGTAAAGGTTGGGGTGTGGCAGCCCAGAGGCGTTGGTAAAGTTGCTCGCCGTCATCCCCAAACGGGCCGCATGGCTGTTCATCAGTTGCGCAAAGGCCCCTTCCGTCCCGGCGATATGCTCGGCCAGGGCTACCGCCGCATCGTTACCCGACTGAATCATCAGGCCGTGCAGTAGATCCCTTACCGTTACCCGGGTGTCCACCTCGATAAACATTCTTGATCCAGGAGTTTTCCACGCCTTCTCACTCACCAGCACCCGATCTTCGAGCGAGATATTGCCCTCCCGAATCTCTCTAAAAACAACGTAGGCGGTCATGATCTTGGTCAGGCTCGCCGGTTCTAGCGGACTATCGGCGTTCTGTTCCGCCAATACCGTTTCGCTGGCAAAGTCGATCAGCAGCCACCCCTCTGCCGCCACCTGCGGCGGCTGGGGAATAATGGTGTTGGCACTGGCGGCAGGTAGCCAGATGCAGAGGAGCAGTAGCCAAAAAATTGATGGATAACGAAGGGTAGCGTATATCATGGCAAACAACAGCAATCCGTAAAGCCTTAAAGCGTAGAGATAAAGATCCACCCTTTGCCTGAGGGGCAGGCAGCGGGGAGAAGCAAGAGGTCAGCGCGATCAGTGAACCAGCAGTTGGGCATCGGAAAAACCGAGTTGGGCGAGGCGACCGGTCGCCTGCTCCGCCTGGCGGTAGTCTAGCGGGCCGATCTGGACCCGGTAGAGGGAGCGTGAACTCCCGCCGCCCGGCTCGATTCGGGTCGGATAGCCCAACCGCCGCGCTAGATCAGAGCGTAAGCGGTCGGCGCTGTAGCGGCTGGAGAAGGCCCCGATCTGCAACAGGTAGGAGCCTCCCGGAGCGGTGGCCTGACGCGGTGGCGGCGGGCCGGTGTCAATCGCCCGAATCGCCACCGGTGCCACCCCCTGCTCGACAAACCCCAGCTTTCCCGCCGCTGCGTAGGAGAGATCGAGGATGCGGTCACCATGGAACGGCCCCCGATCATTGACCTTCACCACTACCGTGCGACCATTGTGCAGGTTGGTCACCTCCAGGTAGGTCGGCAGCGGCAGCGAGCGGTGGGCGGCGGTCATTTGGTACATATCATAGACCTCCCCACTGCTGGTCGTGCGCCCGTGGAACTTGGTGCCGTACCAAGAGGCGTAACCGCGAGCGCTATAGCCGCGACTGGAGTTTTTTACCTGGTAGTTTACACCAAATACGGTGTAGGGGCGGTTGCCCCAACGGGCCAACGGCTCCGGTCTCGGCACGGCATCGGGGATGCGATTAAAATCGACAGAACCCGGCGGTGCGCCATCCCGCTCTGTGGCCGTTACGCCGCTCGTCACCTTCGCTGGCGGTGAGGAGCCACACCCCTGCACCAACAACAACACAGCGAGTACCAAGGCACTACCCACCCACCGGCTAAAAGCCACCTCACGCTTCGACTTGTACATCTCCATCGGGTTCCCTCTGCAACACCATACCACCACGCCAACCGGCTACCGTCGGTTAGTTTACACAGATTTTCCGTAAATACAACGGAGAGGAGGGCAAGAGGGCGAGATTCTTACAAGAGGGAGAGCCGAAAGCCGAGGAGAGAGGAATGCGCAGTGGTAGTGCGGCATAGCCAACAACACGATGTACGCTCTCTCCTCTGGCACGATCTTGGAATGGCAAACGGAGTTGGTTTTTTTACAGACTGAGGTATAAGAAACAATGAAAAAGAGGGTGACCCCCCAAGATCCGCCGGATCTTGATCACTACCTACGGCTTTTCGCCCCCTATGCGGCGGAGCTGAAGGACTTTTCTTCGCGCAATGAGAGGGAGTATGGTGCGCGTTTTGCCTTCCTCTTTCGTCAGGTGGTGAAGCTGCTACTCATCCCCTCGCCGCTGAATCAGCGTATTCCCCAGCCGTTTATCCTTGTTGCCCGCCGCTTTCTGGAGCAGGATAGCGGTACGGTGCGCCATTTTAGCTATGAAGATAATCGCCACTCGTTTCTTAGTGATCTCTTCGATTGGCTACAGATCTATCAGCGCGGGCGTAAGTTGCAGCAGATGGGCCGTACTGAATAGGGGAGAGGCGTTATAGCGCCTCTTGATCGAGATCGCTACGGTTTTATAAACCCAGAGACCTCCTGCCGCTACTCAGTCGGGAGTGACGCAGTAGCGTAGTGACCCTTCGCCTCTTCCAGCAGGCGCGAGATGCTATCGCTCATCCGAATCACGAAGTCGGGGTACTGAGCCTCTTCATCCACCCGATGCCCCTCTTTGAAGAGGGCCCAGCGATTCTCCAAGCTGCGGATGATGTCGGCGGTCTGGCGGCTATTTTCTGGAGCGTGAGATAGGGTAATAAGGTTGGTATCGAAGCGCCCTACCGACTCCTTGAAGAGGCGGATATTGCGCTCCCGGTCAACGTCCCAACTCGCAAGAAGGTAGTGGGCGGCGGCGTGTTCGCTGGCGACGATCATCGAGCCAACGAGGCGTATAATTATCGCTTCAGGGGGGTTGCTAGCACTGATTATCGCCTGCTGAAGCCGCCCCGCGAGGAGCATCAGCCGCTCCGCTTGGGTCTCGATCTCTACCGAGCGCTCTGCTTTTGGTGGTTGCTGAAGTGCCTTCTTGTAGCTAGCCCACTCCGCCTCCATCTCTCCAAGCAGGCGGGTAAAGGCGCTATCGTCATAGCCTTTGAGTTGCTCCATAATACTCTCAAAGCGGGCGAGTGACTCTTGGTGGCTGCTGCGGGCGGCCAGGAAGCGGACCTCCTGCCCTATCTGGGCGTAGTTTTTGAGGAGACGTTGGGAGAGTACCTGTTGCTCACTGACTAGCAGCAGAGCCTCCACATCGGAGGGGGCTGCGGCCTGTGTCGCGGCACTGTAGAGCAGTGCGTAGAACAGGAGCGCGGTGAGAGTGAAGTAGGAGCGTATTAGGTGCATCATGCTGCGGGTATTCCTTGCGAACAAACAGTGGTCTGCTGATTATACGAGATTGCAGCAGCGGGGTACAAAAGGTCTTTGTATTTTTTAACGGGTGATTTATTCGTACTTTAGAAGATTCTTATTCATCCTTTGGCGATCAGGTTATCGCGTGGTTCGATCAGCATGGGCGTACCCAGCTTCCGTGGCAGCTTCCGCCGACCCCCTACCGGGTTTGGGTCTCCGAGGTGATGCTGCAACAGACGCGGGTGGAGACGGTAATTCCCTATTTTGAACGCTTTATGAGCGCCCTCCCCTCTATTGCGGCACTGGCAGCGGCGAGTGAGGATCAGGTATTGGCGCTCTGGTCGGGGTTGGGGTACTACTCCCGCGCCCGCAATCTCAAGCGGGCCGCCGAGCAGATTGAACGGCAGCATCAGGGGCGTTTTCCCGAGAGCTTTGCGCAGGTGGTGGCGCTGCCGGGGGTCGGACGCTCAACGGCGGGGGCGATTCTGTCGTTGGCCTTGGGGCAGCGCCACCCGATCCTGGATGGCAATGTTCGGCGGGTGTTGAGTCGCTGCTTTCTGGTCGCCGGTCCACCCCAGGCGAGTGCCACCCAGCGCCAGTTGTGGCAGTTAGCCGAGCGCTGCACCCCGCAGCAGCGGGTTGCCGCCTATAACCAAGCGATGATGGATCTCGGGGCGCTGCTATGCGGTCGCCGTCCGGGATGTGGGCAGTGTCCGCTGACCCCCCACTGCCAGGCGTGGCAGCAGGGGGTGGTGGGCGACTACCCGCAGCCGCGCCGACCGCGCCAGTTGCCGTCACGCCAGACCTATCTGCTGCTGATCACCGATTCCGAGGGGGCGGTGCTGCTGGAGCGTCGCCCGCCCAGCGGGGTGTGGGGCGGGTTGTGGAGCCTGCCGGAGTGTACACTCCAACAGGATCCCCAGCACTGGTGTCGTGAGCAGTTGGGTCTGGATACCGAGTTGCTCGCGACCCTGCCCCAGAGTCGCCACACCTTTAGCCATTACCATCTGGACTACACCCCGCTGCGGATGCGTGCGCATCCCGCTGGGCAACGCTGCATGGATGCTGGCGAGCGACTCTGGTATAACGTTAATGAACCGCTGGTGGGCGGAATCGCCTCGCCGATTGCCCGCCTGCTTGCGGGCCTGAAAACCTAAAGATAAGGAGAAATAGCAATGACAAGAGTGGTCACCTGTGCCAAGCTCAAGCGTGAGGCCGAGGGGCTGGAGCGCCCGACCTATCCCGGTGCGCTGGGCAAGCGGATCTTTGAGCAGGTCTCCAAGGAGGCGTGGCAGCAGTGGCTGCGCCATCAGACGATGTTAATTAATGAGCATCGCCTCAGCCCGTTAGACCCGAAAACCCGCACCTTTATTGAGGAGCAGATGGAGGCCTTCTTCTTTGGCGATGGCGGGGAGCTGCCGCAGCAGTTTCGCCCTCCGGTAGCGTAGAGTAGCCGCGCCTTCACCGGTGCAACGCCCTCGTAGAACGGCCTGGCACAGGCCGTTAGCACCCTAAAGCGCGACCTGCATGGCGACGCACTGCGTCGCACACCCCTCCCCCCTGTTCTCTGCCTTCTGCTATAGTATAGCCCTCTCCTCTGCCTTCTACCCTAAAAGAGTCCGCCACGCATGAATCCCCCTGTCGAGCCAAACGCCCTGCCATCTCCGGTTGATGCCGATGAAATTTCCCGCTATCTACGCAGCAATCCCGACTTCTTTAATCAACATCCCGAAGTGCTGGGGGAGTTAAGCCTCTCCCACGCCCCGGCGGGGACTAGCTCGCTGCTGGAGCATCAAATTCGGTTACTGCGTGAACAGAGTATTCAGCAGCGCACCCGCCTCGATCAGTTAATTGCCATTGCCCAGCAAAACGAGGAGTTGCACCAGCGGGTGCAGCAGTTGATTCTTGACCTGCTGCTCTGCCGCTCCGATGCGGAGCTGTTTGAGCAACTGCAAGCGGGTATGGAGCAGACCTTTCGGGTCGAGCAGCTCGGGTGTTGTCGCCTCTCCCCGCAACAGCTCGCTGCCGAACCGCTGCTGCACAAACTGTTGCAGGAGGGGCAGCCGCGTTGCGGGCGCTTCTCTGCCGAACAGTTGCAACCCCTTTTTGGTGAGCAGGCCAGTCGGGTCGCCTCGGCGGTGCTTATTCCCCTATCTGATGATGGTGTGAAGGGGGTGTTGGGGATGGCCAGTGGCGACGAGCAGCGCTATCACCCCGGCGTTGCGACCGACTATCTGGCACGCCTGGGGGCCTTTATCGCCCGCCTGATGCGGCGCAATGACCGAGATCGCGAGAGCGCCCCCGATGCCTGACCCGCAAACGCCGCTGCGGGCGGCACTGGAGCGCTTTCTCCGGCATCTACAGCGGGAGCGCAACTACTCACCCCACACCTGCGAGGGGTACCGCCACGATCTGGTGCAGATGGTCGCCTATCTGGAGGAGCGCGACATCGCCCACTGGTCGCAGCTTCAGGGGGAGACGATTCGCGCCTATATCGCCCGCCTCCACCGCCAGGGGCGCTCGCCGCGCAGTCTGCAACACCAGCTCTCGGCACTGCGTAGCCTGTTTCACTACCTGCTGCGCGAAGGGGAGGTGACCACCAATCCGGCGGTCGGGCTTCGCGCCCCCAAAGGGGTGCAGAAGCTCCCGGCGATTCTCGATCCCGATCAGATGGCGGTACTGCTCGATGCCGCCCCGGAAGACACATTGGCGCTGCGTGATCTGGCGATTTTTGAACTCTTTTACTCCAGTGGGCTGCGCCTGAGTGAGCTGTTTGTGCTGGATTTGGTGGCGGTAGAGCGCTCACTGGAGGAGATTGAGCTGCTCGGCAAGGGGCGGCGGGCGCGCATTGTGCCGATTGGCGGCAAGGCGCGCGAGGCGCTGGAGCGCTGGCTGGCCGTCCGCCCGCAACTCGCTGCTGCCAACGAGCCGGCGCTGTTTGTCAGCCGTCGTGGCGGTCGCCTCAGTCGCCGGGCGATTCAAGTCCGCCTGAAGCAGTGGGGCCAGCTCACCGCCACCCCGCACAACCTTCACCCCCACCTGCTGCGCCACGCCTTCGCCAGCCACTTGCTGGAGTCATCGGGCGATCTGCGGGCGGTGCAGGAGCTGCTCGGTCATGCCGACATCGCCACCACCCAAGTTTATACCCATCTTGATTTTCAACATTTGGCCAAGGTGTACGACAACGCCCACCCACGCGCCCACAAACGGAAAAAATGAAGCGTTCTGATTTTCACTTCGACCTCCCCCCCGCACTGATCGCCCAACATCCGCTGGCGGAGCGGAGCGCCAGCCGCCTGTTGACCCTGGAGGGGGCAAGCGGCCAGTTGAGCGACCGCTCCTTTCGTGAGCTGCCGCAGTGGTTGCGGCGCGGCGACCTGCTGGTGTTTAACGATACTCTGGTGATGAAGGCGCGGCTCTTTGGCCAGAAAGAGAGCGGCGGCAACATCGAAGCGCTGATTGAGCGGCTGCTGCCCGAGCGCCGCGCCCTCGCCCACCTGCGGGCGAGTAAGGCCCCCAAGGCGGGGAGTCGGCTGCTGCTCGGCGGCGAGCCGGTGCAAGTTCTCGGGCGTGAAGAGGGGCTATTTCTCCTCGCTGCCGAGGGTCTCGATTTTCCCGCGCTGATGGAGCGGCACGGCCATATCCCGCTCCCCCCCTATATTCAACGCCCGGATGGGGAGGTCGATCTGGAGCGCTACCAGACCGTCTATGCAGCCCGTCCGGGGGCGGTGGCGGCCCCCACGGCGGGGCTGCACTTCGACCGGGAGCTGCTCGCCACTTTGGATGCGATGGGGGTCGAACGGGGGCGGGTGACCCTGCATGTCGGGGCCGGAACCTTTCAGCCGGTGCGGGTGGAGGATCTCGATGCGCATCAGATGCATAGCGAGTATCTGGAGGTGGATGCGCAGCTCTGCCAGCAGGTCGCCGCTACCCGTCAGCGCGGCGGGCGGGTGGTGGCGGTGGGGACGACCAGTGTGCGTAGTTTGGAGTCGGCCTCTGCCGATGGTGCGTTACGCCCGATGCGCGGTGATACCCGGCTCTTTATCCGTCCTGGCTACCGCTTTCGGGTGGTCGATGCGTTGATTACCAATTTTCATTTGCCGGAATCGACTCTGTTGATGCTGGTGAGTGCGTTTGCCGGTTACGCCAACGTCATGGCCGCCTACCGCCACGCCGTGGCCGAGCGCTACCGGTTTTTTAGCTATGGCGACGCAATGTTCATGACAAAACAAGAGAAATAAACGGTGCAGGCAAAAAAAAGCGCGACAGGGGATGTCGCGCCAAAAAAGTTACCGAAAGGAGGATAAAATCTGCTGAACCATCGGTAGCGATTCAGCATGTGAGTAGTTTCTAATATATCGATTCCGCTGTCAACAACTTTTTGCAAAAAAATTTTCACGCTGCTTGCGGCGGGCTGCTGCGCCGCTCCCGGCAGCCGCAAAAAACTCTCCTACAAAACCGGCGACAAAGAGGAAAAATCATGCAGTTTCAGTTGCTTACAGAGGATGGCTTGGCCCGTCGCGGACGCATCCACTTCCCTCGCGGGGAGATTGACACCCCCGCCTTCATGCCGGTTGGCACCTACGGCACGGTGAAGGCGATGACCCCGGAGGAGTTAGAGCAGATGGGGGCGCAGATCATCTTAGGCAATACCTTTCATCTGCTGCTGCGCCCCGGCACCGAGGTGATCGCCCGTCATGGGGATCTCCACCGCTTTATCCACTGGGAACGGCCGATTCTTACCGATTCGGGAGGGTTTCAGGTTTTTAGCCTTGGAAAGATGCGTAAGATCAGTGAGCGGGGGGTGCTATTTCGCTCGCCGGTCGATGGCTCCAAAATCTTTATGGGGCCGGAGGAGTCGATGGCGGTGCAGCGCCAGCTCGGCTCCGATATTGTGATGATCTTCGATGAGTGTACCCCCTACCCGGTTAGCGCGTCGCAGGCCGCCGCGTCGATGGAGCTATCGCTGCGCTGGGCGGTGCGCAGTCGTGAGGCGCACGGCGATAACCCGGCGGCGCTCTTTGGGATTGTGCAAGGGGGGATGTTTGCGGAGCTGCGCAGTCGCTCGCTGGCCGGGCTGCTGGAGATCGGTTTTGCCGGGTACGCCATCGGCGGGCTGTCGGTCGGCGAACCCCCTGCCGACCGCTGGCGTATCCTCGACCACCTCGCCCCGCAGCTTCCGCGTGATCATCCGCACTATTTGATGGGGGTCGGCACCCCGCTTGACATTGTCGAGTCGGTAGCGCGGGGGGTCGATCTGTTCGACTGTGTGCTGCCGACGCGCAACGCCCGCAATGGCCATCTTTTTACCCATGAGGGGGTGGTGCGTATTCGCAACGCCTGCCACCAGTATGACGACTCCCCGCTCGATCCCCTCTGCGACTGCTACACCTGCCGCAACTACAGCCGCGCCTATCTGCGCCACTTGCAGCGCTGTAATGAGATCCTCGGAGCGCGGCTTAACACCATTCATAACCTGCACTTTTATCAGCGCTTGATGCAGGCGATTCGACAGGCGATTGAGCAGCAGCGCTTTGACGATTTTCGGCGGCGGTTTTTGGCGGAAGGTGGGTGTAGTGGATGGGAGTAGGGGTAAACTTTTTTTACGACCTAACTATGTATTATTATGGCTTCCTCCTACAACACCTCCCCCAACGACTCCGGCCAGAGCAGATCGGCATAGACCTCATCAAACTCCAGGGTAGCGTGGTAGCGGGGTGGGCAGTCGAGAGTGAGCTGCTCACCGGGGAGCAGTTGCCCCTGCTCCCACTCCCCCGCTGCTCCGCGCCGAAAGTAGTCGATGCGCGGCTGGCGGGAGTCCACCAGCAGGTAGTAGCGCAGCGAGGAGAGGGTACGATAGCTTAACCACTTCTCGCGGCGGTCGCTGTTAGCGGTAGCGGTGGAGAGAACTTCAACCACGATGCAGGGGCGCTCTTTGTGGTGGGTGGCGTTATCGTCGGGATCGCAAACAACGGCCACGTCAGGATAGTAGTAATAACTGCCGCCCGCCAGGCGGATGCGCATGTCACTGATAAAGACCCCGCACGGCCCGCCTCGGGCGGCGCTGCGAAGCTGCATCGCACTATTCAGGCTGATCCGATTGTGCTGCTCACTCGCCCCCGCCATAGCGAAGACCTCGCCCGCGACATACTCATGTCGCACCGTAGCGAGGGCTTCTCCGGCCTCATACTCAGCGGGTGAGACCCAGTGAACGGAGTGGATTTGTGGCATGGTCTCTCTCCTCCCCTTGCGTCGCTATCAAAAAATCAGATTCATCAACACGAAGTATACAGTACATTTTTCCACAACCTACACCAATCCCATCGCCTGCATCAGTTGCCCGGCGACGATCCAGTAGCCGATGGCGATACCGACTCCGGCCCACAGCGGAACCTCAAAGGCGTGGCGCAGGATATGGCCGATAACCAGCAGCGACCAGAGAAACAGCCCCATCACCACCAATGTCGCGAGTTGGCTCAGGGCAGTGGCGTTGGGATCCTCCCCCACCAGCAGCAGTGGCGGCAGCAGCGCGAGCTGCAACAGGGTGGAGCTGCCGAAGAGCGCGGTCAGGCTCTGGAGTAAACGCCCGAGCTGGCCGAGCAACTGCAACGCCAGGTAGAGCAGCAGCGCCGAGAGTGCCAGGTCGATGGTCACAATCAGCACAAGCGCCAAGCGCATCCCCTCCGGGTTGGTCAGCGCCAGCAGCAGCACCCCGCTGCCGAACATCAGCAGCGCCGAGAGGTAGAGCAGCTCACGAGCTGCCGGGAGATCCTGCGGTGCCAAGCGCAACAGGCAGATCTTATACCACGCCAGAAAGAGTACTGACATCCCGGCTACCTACCCTCAACCCAGGCCCGCGCGTTGTGAAAGAGACGCAGCCAAGGAGCCTCTTCGCCCCACTCGGCGGGGTGCCAAGAGTACTGCACGGTGCGAATCACCCGCTCTGGATGGGGCATCATAAGGGTAATTCGGCCATCTTCGTTGCACAGCCCGGTGATCCCCTCGGGAGAGCCGTTGGGGTTGGCCGGATAGCGGCTGGCGGGGGTGCCGTTGTTCTCGCTGTAGCGCAGGGTGACGTAGGGGGCGGCCCGCTGCTGCTGGTGCGAATCGCGAAACTCGGCGCGGCCCTCGCCGTGGGCCACCGCAATCGGCAGCCGCGAACCGGCCATGCCGCGCAGCAGGATCGAGGGGGTTTCGTCAATCGTCACGCTCACCAAGCGGGCTTCAAACTGCTCGGAGCGGTTGCGCACGAAGTGGGGCCAGTGGTCGCTACCGGGGATGATGGTGTGGAGGTTGGAGAGCATCTGGCAGCCGTTGCAGACCCCTAAGGCGAAGCGGTCGGAGCGGGCGAAAAAAGCGGCGAACTGCTCGTTAAGTTGCGGATTAAAAAGGATCGACTTGGCCCACCCCTCGCCCGCCCCGAGAACATCGCCGTAGGAGAAACCGCCGCAAGCGACCAGGCCGTAGTAGCGGTCGAGGGTAGCCTCTCCGCGCAGTAGATCGGAGAGGTGCAGATCAACACAGTCAAAACCGGCGCGGTGAAAGGCCATCGCCATCTCGTTCTGGCCGTTGACCCCCTGCTCGCGCAAAATCGCCAGCGGCGGACGCGCCCCACGATGCAGGTAGGGGGCGGTCATCTCCTCGCTGGGATCAAAAGTGAGATGGGGCGAAAGGCCAGGGTCATTTTCGGCGATTCGCTCAAACTCCTCGGCGGCGCAGTCGGGGTGGTCGCGCAGCGCCTGCATGGCACAACTGGTCTCGCTCCAGGCGCGTTGCAGCTCGACCCGGCTAGCGACCAGGCGCGGCTGCCCCTGCTGCTCAATCGTTATCGTCTCATCGCGGCTGGGAGTGCCGAGGCGGTGGGTACAGTGGGCCAGCCCGGCCTGCTGCAAAATCGCCAGCACCGCAGCCCGCTGGGCGCTGCGAATCTCCAGCACCGCCCCCAGCTCCTCGGCGAAGAGCAGCCCGAAGGGCTCCCCCGCTGGCAGCTCAATGGTGAGACCGCAGCGACCGGCAAAGGCCATTTCGCAGAGGGTGACGATCAGCCCGCCGTCGGAGCGGTCGTGGTAAGCGAGAAGCAGACCCTCGCGGTTAAGCTGCTGAATCGCCTGAAAAAAGTCGCGCAACAGCGCGGGGCGCTCAAGGTCGGCGGGGTGGTCGCCGAGTTGCTGGTAGACCTGCGCCAGGGCGGAGGCTCCCAGGCGGTTACGCCCCTCGCCCAGATCGATCAGCAGCAGCTCACTCTCCGCCGCCCGGTGGAGCTGCGGGGTCAGCGTGCGGCGGGCATCCACCACCGGAGCGAAGCCGGAGATAATCAGCGAAAGCGGCGCGGTCATCCGCTTCTCCCCCGTCGCGTCGTGCCAGACGCTCTGCATCGACATCGAGTCCTTGCCGACCGGAATGGCAATGCCGAGGGCGGGGCAGAGTTCCATCGCCACCGCATGTACCGTATCAAAGAGCGCGGCATCCTCGCTCGCGTGACCGGCGGCGGCCATCCAGTTGGCGGAGAGTTTGATCTCGCCAAGCTGCGCAATCGCGGCGGCGGCCAGGTTGGTGATACATTCGGCCACCGCCATACGCCCCGAGGCAGCGGGGTTAAGCAGCGCCACCGGGCTACGTTCGCCCACCGCCATCGCCTCGCCGTGGTCGTGGTAGTGGTCGCTGAGGGTGACCGCAACATCGGCAACCGGCACCTGCCAGGGGCCGACCATCTGGTCACGCGCCACCAGGCCGGTGATCGAGCGGTCGCCGATGGTGATCAAAAACCCCTTGCTAGCAACCGTCGGAAGCCGCAGCACCCGCAGCACGGCATCCTTTAGCGCCACCCCGGAGAGATCGAGGGGCGGCGGGGTAAAGGGGCGGTGCTGGGCGTGACGGGTCATTTTCGGCGGCTTGCCGAAGAGCAGCGAGAGCGGCAGATCAATCGGGCGGTTGTCGAAGTGGCGATCCTCCAGCCGCAACTGCAACGCCTCGCTGGCCGTCCCGACCAGCGCAACCGGGCAGCGTTCACGCGCACAAATCGCCTGAAACGTCTCCAGATGCTCCGCCGCAATCGCCAGCACATAGCGCTCCTGCGCCTCATTACACCAAATCTCCAGCGGCGACATACCCGGCTCATCGCTCGGCACCTCGCGCAGCTCAAAACGGCCCCCGCGCCCGCCGTCGTGAATCAGCTCCGGCAGCGCGTTAGAGAGACCCCCGGCCCCGACATCGTGAATAAAGAGAATCGGGTTCTCATCGCCGCGCATCCAGCAGCAGTCGATCACCTCCTGACAGCGGCGCTCCATTTCGGGGTTGGCCCGCTGCACCGAAGCGAAATCGAGATCCTCCGCCGAAGCCCCGCTCGCCATCGACGAAGCGGCCCCCCCGCCCAGCCCGATCAGCATCGCCGCCCCGCCCAAGACCACCAGCGGGGTACCCGGCGGAAAGCTCCCCTTTTCGATGTGGTCGCGGCGGATATTGCCAACCCCGCCAGCCAGCATAATCGGCTTGTGGTAACCGCGCAGCTCCGGCCCCTCGGCACCCGGCACCTCGGCCTCGTAGCTACGAAAGTAGCCGGTCAGGTTGGGGCGACCAAACTCATTATTAAAAGCGGCGGCACCAAGCGGGCCGTCGCGCATAATCTCCAGCGCCGAGACGATGCGAGCGGGGCGACCGTGGTCGCGCTCCCAGGGGCGAGGCAGCCCCGGAAGCTGAAGGTTGGAGACGCTAAAGCCGGTCAGCCCCGCCTTCGGCTTGGCCCCGCGCCCGGTCGCCCCCTCATCGCGAATCTCCCCCCCGGCCCCGGTGGCAGCGCCGGGATGGGGGGAGATGGCGGTGGGGTGGTTATGGGTCTCGACCTTCATGAGAATGTCGATCCACTCGCGGTGGGGGCGGTAGATCTGATCTTTTGGATCGGGGAAAAAGCGCTCCCCTTCCCAGCCGCTAATCACGGCGGCGTTGTCGCAGTAGGCACTCAACACGCCGTGCGGCGACTGCTCGGTGGTGTGGCGAATCATCGCAAAGAGCGAGGTCTCCATCGCCTGCCCATCCATCACCCAGTCGGCGTTAAAAATCTTGTGGCGGCAATGTTCGGAGTTGGCCTGGGCAAACATCATCAGTTCAATATCGTTGGGGTTGCGCCCCAGCGCCTGAAAACTCTCCACCAGGTAGTCGATCTCCTCCTGCGAAAGGGCCAGCCCCAGTTCCCGATTCGCGTGCAGCAGCGCAGCATGACCGCCGTTAAGGAG
>SLIM01000133.1 GCA_007135625.1 Gammaproteobacteria bacterium | reverse complement strand
GTTCGAGGCTCTAGGTACGAGGTTCTAGGTGCGAGGTTCTAGGCTCTAGGTACGAGGTTCTAGGTACGAGGTTCTAGGTACGAGGTTCTAGGCTCTAGGTGCAAGGTTAGGCTCTGGTCTCGAATCTCGAACCTCGCACCTCGAATCTCGCGCCTCGCACCTCGAACCTCGCACCTCGAATCTCGAATCTCGCCCCTCGAATCTCGAATCTCGAATCTTTAGTCTCCGGCCTGCTATACTCCTCCTTTGGAACAACGAAAGGAGAAACGTCAATGCGAAGCGATTTAACTGATATTACCCTTGTGGTAGACCGTAGTGGCTCGATGAGTTCTGTGCGTAAGGAGGCCGAGGGCGGGATCAATGCCTTTATTGCCGAGCAGGCGAAGGAGCCGGGCGAGGCGCTGCTTACCCTGGTGCAGTTCGATACCCAGTATGAGTTTCTGCATCACGGGGTACCGATTGCCGAGGTAGAAGAGTACCACCTGGTTCCGCGTGGTATGACCGCACTGCTCGATGCGGTTGGACGGGCGATCCATGAGGTGGGAGAGCGGCTGGCGAAGCTGGAGGAGGCGCAGCGTCCCGGTTTGGTGATCTTCGTGGTAATGACCGACGGTCTGGAAAACTCCAGCCGGGAGTTCACTAAACAGCAAATTCACCAGATGATTCAGCACCAGCAAGAGAAATACCAATGGCAATTTACCTTTCTCGGTGCAGATCAAAATGCCTTCGCCGAGGCTCGTGCCATGGGCATTGACACCGCAGGAACGGCGAACTTCTCGAAGCATAAAGTCACCGATGCCTACAGCTCCACCACCAGCAAAATCTCACGGATGCGCCGTCAGAGTATGGCCGAAACGATGATTTCCAATGAGTTTACCGATGAAGAGATGGACGCGATGAAGTGATGCAGCACGATGCACTCTTTTACCCTACTCGTTGCCGCAGTGGTCGCTGCTGGACTCGCCCTTGACTACTGGCTACTGCTGCGCCAGCAGCGCCACGTTGCCCGCCATCGCAACGCCGTGCCGGAGCCGTTTCGCGACCGGGTCACCCTCGACGAGCATCAACGCGCCGCCGACTACACCCTGGCCAAGATCCGACCGACCTGGCTAGAGCTGCCGTGGGGAGTGATCCTCCTGCTCCTCTGGCTGGGCGGAGGTATTGCGCTGCTCGACCAGTGGCTAGCGGCAGTGCTGCACCAACCGCTACTCCACGGTACGGCACTGATTCTCACCGTCCTGCTGGTTTCGACCCTGTTAGAACTGCCCTTTAGCCTCTACCGAGTCTTTGGGATCGAATCACGCTTCGGCTTCAATCGCACCACTGCCGGGCGCTTTGCCCTCGACCTGCTGTTACAGTTCGGCCTGCTGCTACTCCTTGGCGGTGCTTTGATCGGGCTGATTCTGTGGCTGATGATCAGCCTCGGGAGCTGGTGGTGGCTCGCCGCCTGGCTGGTCTGGAGCCTCTTCTCGCTGCTGCTGATGTGGCTCTTTCCGACGGTGATTGCCCCGCTCTTCAACCGCTTCACCCCGCTACCCGAAGGGCCGCTGCGTGAGCGCATTGAGCAGTTACTGGCGCGTTGCGGATTTCGCAGCCAAGGGATCTTTGTGATGGATGGCTCGCGCCGCTCCAGCCACGGCAACGCCTACTTCAGCGGAATGGGAGCGGCCAAGCGAATTGTCTTCTTCGATACCCTGTTAGAGAAGCTGCAACCTGACGAGGTCGAGGCGGTTCTTGCCCATGAGCTGGGCCATTACCACCACAAACATATTCGTAACCTGCTGCTGCTCTCCTTCGCCTCCAGCCTGCTGCTCTTCGCCCTCATCGGCTGGACCCTGACCCAGCCCTGGTTCTACAGCGGCCTGGGAATCACCAACGCCAACCCGGCCACTAGCCTGCTGCTGTTGCTGTTGCTTCTTCCCTACTTTACCCGCTTTTCACAACCGCTCATGGCCTGGTACCAGCGGCGCAACGAGTTTCAGGCCGACCGCTTCGCCGCGCAACAGAGCGGTGCCGAGCCACTGATTCAAGCCCTGCTGAAGCTCTACCGCGACAACGCCGCAACCCTCACCCCCGACCCCCTCTACTCGGCGTTTCACGACAGCCACCCCCCAGCCCCGCTACGCATCGCCCATTTGCGGGAGTTGTAGCACCTAGCGCCTAGCGCCTAGCACCTCGCGCCTAGCGCCTAGCGCCTAACCCCTCACGTCGAGATCAACATCCGCACGCTATCGAGCCGCAACTCCGCCCCGCCGAGCACCTCGTGCAACTGCTCCGCCTCCTGATGCAGCGCCTGAATCTCCTCCTGGCGCACATTCGGGTTGACCTCGGCGAGGGCGGTTAGGCGCTCAATCTCCAGTTGATACTCCTTCGCCATCTGGTCGCGGGCCTGCCCAATACGCAGGGCGATTCCCGCTGCGGCGATGGTTTCGGCGCTCTTGAAAATCTCATTAATGCGCCCCTCCAGCGAGCGGATGATACGCCCCGCAATATTGGGTTCTAACGACTTGATTTTGTAGTTCTGCTCCACCAGCAGGCCGCTCACCTCCTGCCCATCCTGGTCGATAATTTTATGAATCAGCGTCGGCGGCAGAAAGCGGCCAGCTTGCAGACGGCGGGGGGCGATACACTCCAGCGAAAAGAGAAACTCCAGCAGCAGCCGCCCGCCCCGCACCGCCGGATGCTTTAGCGTTGCCGCAGTAGTGGTACCGCGCTCATCATCAAGCAGCAGCGCCATGCTATCGCGCACCAGCGGATGTTCCCAGGTCAAAAACTGGCGATCCTCATGGGTCAGCGCGGTATCGCGGTGGTAGGTACCGGTGATCCCATCCTCGGGAATGCCGGGGAAGTGTTCCAGTACCATGTGGCTACCCGGACGAAAAATCCAGGTACCGAGCGAATGCTCCTCACTCTCCACCCCGTAGAGGGTGAGCAGGCGGTCGAGGTAGCCGGGTAGCCCGGCGTGGAGCGAACGGTTCAGATCATCCTCCGCCTGCACCTCATTGACCAGCATGGTAGCCACCTGTGGGCGGCAGGAGTTGAGTTCGAGCAGATGGTCACGCCCTTGCAACAGCGCCGCGTTCAGCTCCAGGCGCAACTGTTGGGCCTGCTCCAGCAACCCGTTTACGGCCGCCTGCTGCTGCGGCGCGGCTAACGCTTGCAGCAGTTGCGGCAGCAGCCGATGTTGCAGCGTGCGCCCGACCGTGCAGGGGTGGGAGAGGGCATCGAGACTCTCCTGGTACCAGCGCAGCAGCACCTCTTGGGCGCTAGTCGCAAAGTAGGGGATATGAATCTGAATGGTGTGGCGCTGGCCGATGCGGTCGAGGCGACCGATCCGCTGCTCCAGCAGATCGGCATTAAACGGCAGATCAAACAGCACCAGATGGTGGGCAAACTGAAAGTTACGCCCCTCGCTACCGATTTCGGAGCAGACCAAAATCTGCGCCCCGGCCTCGGGATCGGCGAACCAAGCGGCGGCGCGGTCGCGCTCGATAATCGTCATCCCCTCATGAAACAGCGCCGCCGGAATGCCGGCACGCTGGCGGAGCAGCTCACACAGGTCGCTAGCGGTCTCGGCACTGCTACAGATCAGCAGCAGCTTGGTTCCGACCAGCCGCCGCAGCAGCTCGGTGAGGTAACCGATGCGCGGATCGAACTGCGACCAAGCGGGAGTGCGAATCGTTTCGCGGTAGAGCCGCTCCGGCGCAAGGCGCAGCTCCGGGGGTTGCTCCCCCTCGGCCAGCAGGGCGTGATACTCCGCCGGCAAGGGGAGTGCTTGGGGATGAATCTCCCGCGGGGGAAACCCTTGGATATGAGTGCGGGTATTGCGAAACAGCACCCGCCCGGTGCCGTGGCGATCCAGCAGCAGCGCCACTAGATGGTCGCGGGCGGTAGTGCGCTGCGCCTCGCTACTTTCGGGATCGGTGAGCGCCTCCAGATCGGGCAGCTCGCCGCTCTCACCCACCCCCGCCAGCAGTTGCCGCGCCTCCTCCGAGGTGAGCGCCTCACCGCGCAGCAGCCGGTCGATAGCGAGTGCCACCGGGCGGTACTGCTCCTCCTCGTGGCGGAAGCTCTCCAGATCGTGAAAGCGGTCGGGATCGAGCAGCCGCATACGCGCAAAGTGGCCCGCCTTGCCCAACTGCTCCGGGGTCGCGGTGAGCAACAGCACCCCCGGCGTGGTCTGCGCCAGCCCCTCGACCAACTGGTAGCTCTCACTCGCCACCTCAGGAGTCCACTCCAGATGGTGCGCCTCATCCACAATGAGCAGATCCCAATTACCCTCCAGCACCTGCTGACAACGACGCGAGTTGTGCGCAAACAGCCCCAGCGGGGAGAGAACCCACTGCTCGGCGTGAAATGGGTTATCCCCTTGTCCTGATTCGGTAATAGCGGCGCAGCGCGACTCGTCCAAAATGGAAAACTTCAGGTTAAATCGGCGCAGCAGCTCCACCAACCACTGATGGATCAACGAATCAGGCACCAAAATCAAGACTCGCGAGACCCGCTCAGTATGCAGCAGCCGGTGCAGAATCAGCCCCGCTTCAATGGTCTTTCCCAGCCCCACCTCATCGGCCAGCAGCACTCGCGGTTGGTGACGACGACTCACCTCGTCGGCGATATAGAGCTGATGACGCAGTAGGTCGATGCGGGCACCCACTAGCCCGCGCACCGGCGAGCGCTCGATATAACGCCGATGCTCCAGGGTCTGACGGCGCAGCTCAAACCAGCGGTTGTGGTCGAGGCGACCGGTCAACAGCCGCTGGCGCGGGTTGGCGATGCGCAGCCAGTCACTTAGCTCCCCCTCCTGAATGGAGAC
>SLIM01000123.1 GCA_007135625.1 Gammaproteobacteria bacterium | reverse complement strand
TTCGAGGAGCTACCGCTGCGGTCGATGCGTGAGATGGTGATGCTGATATCTTCGGGCCTGCGTGGGGCAGCGGTCATGATGATGCTATCGCTGATGACCTGCATAGCGGTGGTGGCGTGTTGCCGGGCGAACTGCTCTGCGGTCTCCCAAATGAGGTCGCAGTGACTGCGGCTACAGGGAAAAACGGTCTCTAGCAAGGAGGTGTGGCGGCGGCGATCCTGCTCAGAGGTGCCGACCGGTGCCTGGATATTCTTCAGCTCGCGAAAGCGCCCCATGTCGCGGTCGAACTGGGCGAAGATCTCGCCCTTTTCGCGCTCCCGACTGATTAGGGTGGCGTAAAAGGCTTGCAGTTGCTGGCGGGCGCGGGCGATATCCTCTTCATCTTCCGCTGGGATGGCTCGCCCTTGGCGCTCCAGGTTGGCGGCCTGCTGTTGCAACGAGGCGAGGCGGTCTTTGGTGCGCTGAATATTGAGCTGCTGTAGCTCGATGGCGACATCAATGGCGGCCAGTTTGCTGTCTCGCGCCATAATAATGTCCTCTTCGGCGTGAAAAGTGCGCAGCAGGATACGATCCTCCGCCTGCTGCCGCTCGATCACCCGCTGCTGTTGGCGGCGCAGCTCCTCCAGCTCGGCCTGGCGGCGGGCCTCCAGGATCAGCTCTTCGCGGCTTTTTGCTTCATCCACGCGATCCACGGTGATCCCCTGACGATCAAGAATCGCCCGCTCGCGCCCCGACTCCTGCGGGGGTACCCGGTCGGAGTAGTAGACGCTGCCATCTTCATTGACCCAGCGGTAGAGTTTGCGTGCCTCAGCGCTGCTGGTGGCGAGGAGGAAGAGCAGCAGACTCAGCAGCAACAGGAGAGCCGTTGACACGCCAACTCGGCCACCCGGAACGGCTCCCTGGTGCATTGCATCCGGGCGATTTTCCGTATCTTTCACTTTTACTGCACCTCCCATCGCGGCCCTCCTCTTTATCGTTGAGCGATGCACGTCGCCCACACTAATTCCTTTAGTTAAAACGGGATTTCGTCATCAAATCCTTCATCCATAGGGGCGCTTCTATCGCTCGTTGAACTCCTCGACTCCCCTGGCGTCGGGGGAGCAGGCGAGGAGCCGCTGTAGTGGTGGCTACTTTCCCCAGGTGCAGTGGGTGCTGCTGCACCGCTGTTTGCCGCAGGTGGCGGGGAGCCGCTATGGCCGCTGCTGCCTGCGGGACGGCTGTCGAGCATCTGGAGGTCGCGCCCGACGACCTCTGTAGTATAGCGATCAACCCCGTCGCTACCTTGCCACTTGCGGGTGCGCAACCCCCCTTCAACATAGACCTTGGAGCCTTTGCGTAGGTACTCCTTGGCCACCTCGGCGGTGCGACCGAAAAAGACCACCCGGTGCCACTCGGTGCGCTCCTGTGGCTCACCGCTCGCTTTATCTCGCCACGTTTCGGAGGTGGCGAGATTAAAGGTGCTGACGGCATCACCGTTGGGCATGTAACGGGTCTCTGGATCGGCTCCTAGGTTGCCGATCAGGATCACCTTATTGACTCCTCGCGCCATGGCTCCTCCTCTCTATCGTGCCGCATACGCAGTGGGCAAGGGTGCGCTCCTGGCGCATCAATGACCCTTTCACTACGCTCTTATTTACCCGTTGAAGCGAAAGATTGAACCACAAAGAGTGCCCCCAATCTTCTCGCCGTTCGGTAACGATTTTACATCCATTTGCGCAAAAATTCATCTACTCCCTGCTCTGCGATCAGATCGGGGTCGATTTTAAGGTAGGCGGTCCCGTCGGCGGCGATCACCTCGGCCTCAATCACTCCGGTAAGTTGTAGCAGCATGCCGCGCAGTTCGCTGGCTTGGGCCTCATCCATGCTGCCTAGCGGGACAATGTGGTTGCGCAGGTGGCGCGGCGGGTTCATGCCGCTAATCACCACCAGCCAGAGCGCGAGGGCGGCGGCGGTCAGGAGAAAAACCGACTCAATGCCGTAAAACTGGTGCATCGCACCGCCAGCCAAGCCGCCGAGAAAGGCCCCACCAAACTGGGAGGTGGCGTAGATTCCCATCGCTGAGCCTTTGCCTGCGGCAGGGGCACTTTTGGAGATCAGGGAAGGGAGGCTCGCCTCAGCGACATTAAAGGCGGTAAAAAAGAGCAACAGGGCGATCACCGCCCCGGCTAGGGAGTCGCCGAAGAGGTAGAAGGCGAGTTGTGAGCTGCACAGCAGGGCGACGGCAAAAACCATCACCGGTTTCATCTTGCGCCGCTTTTCGGAGATGACGATAAAAGGGATCATCAGTGCCATCGCCAGCACCATCACCGGCAGGTAGATCAACCAGTGGTGATCGGCGGCCACTCCGGCCTGGTCACGCAGCACCAGCGGGAGGACGACAAAGAGCGCAGTCAGCACCAGATGCAGAATAAGAATGCCGAAGTCCAGGCGCAGTAGATCGGGGTTCTTGAGCGCTGCCAGCAGGCTCTTCCGCTCCGGCTCGGCATCGCGGTGAAAGCTGCTCGCAACCGGGTCGGGCACCAGAAGCAGGGTGACCGCAATGCCGACGAGGGCGAGTACGGCGGTTAGCCAGAAGATGCCGGGTACCCCAATCGCCGCGTTAAGCAGCGGGCCGAGGATTAGCGAGAGGGTGAAGGCGAAGCCGATACTCATTCCGATAACGGCCATGATTCGGGTGCGGCTCTGTTCGCGGGTGAGGTCGGCGGCGAGCGCCATAATCGCGGCGGCAACGGCACCGCTCCCTTGCAGCGCTCGTCCAATAATTACCCATTCAATAGTGGTTGCCATGGCGGCGACTACGCTGCCTAGGGCGAAGATCAGCAGGCCCATGACGATCACCGGTTTGCGTCCGATGCGATCAGAGAGCATTCCAAAGGGGATCTGCAGCAGGGCCTGGGTGAGTCCGTAGATGCTGATGGCGATTCCCACCAGCAGCGGTGTCACCCCCTCAAGGTCTTCGGCGTAGAGGGCGAAGACCGGGAGAATGAGAAATAGCCCCATCATACGCAAGCCAAAGATCGAGGCGAGTGAGAGTGCGGCGCGTGATTCCAGGGGAGTGAGGCGGTTGTTAGGGTCTGGCTTCAAGGAAAACTCCAGTATTGATTGACTTGAAAGATTGGGGAGGCTATTTACAGAAAACGGTGTTATTCTGCTACGTCGGGTGGCGGGAAGCAGCCGTAAATCGCACCATCAACCCTACCAGGGTGGCGGTGTTCACCACGGCATCTCGCTTCACGGTGGTGATGCCAGCGGTTATGATAGTGATCGTTCCCATCCTGTTCTACTCCGGGGTGGCTTCTCTTGATGCAGGATTTTACCAAATGTCTACCCTCTTTGGCCTCTTTATTATTGCAACCATCGCCGCTCTATGGATCGATAACCTACGGGCGCGTGAAATCGCGATCTCCGCCTCACTGCATGGATGTCAGCAGCGCGGGGTGCAGTTACTGGATCAGACCGTCGCAATCGCCTCAACCCGCCCAGTCTGGAGCCGGGGCAAGCTGCGGCTACGACGCATCTACCGCTTTGATTACAGCGATGAAGGATTGGAGCGCTACAGCGGCAGCGTGGTACTCATCGGTCGCCATGTGGTAGACTTTAGCTTGGGAATTGGGGAAGATTCGAGGTTCTAGGTTCGAGGTTCGAGGTTCTAGAACCTCGCATCTCGAACCTCGAATCTTCCCTTCCCCCTCACTCTCCCGCATGAACAATCTGTTCCAGCAGCTTCGGCAGGAGTGCCAGGAGCTGGTCGCGTTGGCTATATAGCTCTACCAGGTGGGTTTTGGCGACTTTGCTCCCCTGTTCCGACTCCACCCGTAGCAGTTTTTCCACCAAGCGGTGTACCTCCAGATGGATGCGTCGAATCTCGCTGGTGGTGGCATCTTGCCGCTCGCTGAGTCCCTCTAGCCAACGTCCGAAGCGGCACTCGGTGGGGGCGAGTTGCGGGGGAACTTCGCGTTCGCCGTGGAAGTAGTCGGTGACTGCCTGAACCCAGGCGCGGTGTTCGACGCTGGCGTGCAGCAGCGGGAGAGCATCGAACGGAATCTTGCGGGTCTGCCGCCAGATCTCGGGGGGCTGCCACTGCGGTAGCCACTCCAGAATCTGGCTAGCGGACATCGGGCGGGCGATGCCGTAGCCCTGCGCCCGTTCGCAGCCGAGTTGCAGGAGCAAGACACCGTGCTCGATGCTCTCGACCCCTTCGGCGATGATCTGGCGGCGAAAGGCCGTGGCCAGTCCCAACACCCCTTCGAGAATGGCGAGGTCGTCGGGGTCGTGCAGCATATCACGCACAAAGCTCTGGTCGATCTTAAGTTCGTGGGCAGGCAGGCGTTTAAGGTAGGTGAGTGAGGAGTAGCCGGTGCCGAAGTCATCAAGGGAAAAACCGACCCCGATGCGAGCGCAGTCGCGAATGACTGCAGAGACGTTAGCAATATCGGCGAGGGCGCTGCTCTCCAGCACCTCCAGCGAGAGTTGGGAGGGGGATAGCTCAGGATAGAGCGCAAGCAGTGTGGTGAGCTGGGTGACAAAGTCGGGTTGCTGCAGATACTGGGGGGCGATATTTACCCCAACATTGAGAATGACCCCCTGCTGCTGCCACTGCTGGAGCTGATGCAAAGCCTGTTGCAGTACCCACTGGTCAATACGGGCAGAGAGCGGGTGCTGCTCGACCTGATGGAGAAAGGTCGCCGGTGAGAGGAGTCCGCGCTCGGGATGTTGCCAGCGAATGAGCGCTTCCACGCCGATCACCTCCCCACTGCACATGTTGACCTTGGGCTGGTAGTGGAGGATAAACTCATTCCGCTCCAGCCCCTGCTCAATCCGCTTCAGCTCTTC
>SLIM01000366.1 GCA_007135625.1 Gammaproteobacteria bacterium | reverse complement strand
TGTAGATCAAATTGCTAAAGGCGCTGCGTAGCTCCTCTTCCGAACCTTGCAGCCAGAGGCCAGGGTCGATGCGGGTAGTGATCGGGTGGCGGGTATTGCGCGTTAGGGCGGCGGCCTCTTCAAGGATGGTGGCGAGTAGGCGCGGGACATCAATCGGTGTTTCTGCCCGCTGCGTGGGGTTCATCTCCAGACGTGACAGGGTTAACAGGTCGCTAATGACATGCTGCATTCGGGTCGCCTGCTGGGCCATCTGCTCTAGCGGACGCTGCCAGTGGCTGCACTCCTCTTTCTCTTCGAGCAGGGTTTCGAGGTAGCCATAGAGGACGGTGAGCGGGGTGCGCAGTTCGTGGGAGATGTTGGCAATGAGGTCGCGGCGAATGTGGTCGAGGTTGCGAATGCGGGTAATATCGCGCACGATAACCAACCGTTGATAGCGCTTTTTACCAAAATAGGTAACATTCATCGCCAGAATGAGGGCGTTGTTAATCGGTGAGGTGAACTCTAGCGGGGCGTTGTAGTTGCCCTCTTCGAGGTAGTGGATCACCTCGGGATGGGAGAAGCGGTCGCCAAAGTAGGCATCGCGATCAGTCGGCCAGTGGATGCCGAGCAGCTCGACCGAGGCTTGGTTGCACCAGTTGATGGTACCACTGCGATCCAGGATCAGCAGCGCGTCGGGGACGGAGGCGGTGGCTCCGCGAAACTGCCTGAAAAAGCGGTTGAGCTTGCGCTTACGTTTGCGGTTCCGCTGGTGCAGGGTGGCGGTGAGTTGCGCCAGGTGCAGCCATACCCCTTTTGGGAAGTAGGGCAGAGGGCGCTCCTTATCTTGGCTCCACTGAAGCAGGCGGCGGGCCTGGTAGAGATGCCACAAGAGCAGCAGCAGGAGGCCGAGAGCGAGGGCGGGCCACGGGTGGCCGAGGGAGAGACCGAGCAGGGGGGCGCTGACCAGCAGCAGCAGGAGGCGCAGCAGTTCTTGATGGAGGGGGGTCATGAGGCGCGATTGGAGAGGCGATAACCGGCACCGCGTACCGTGCGAATCAGCTTTTGGTAGCCGCTGTCGGTCAGCGCCTTGCGCAGGCGGCGGATATGGACATCGACGGTGCGCTCTTCGACCAGCACGTTCGTACCCCAAACGTAGTCGAGAATCTCCTGGCGTGAGTAGACCCGTTCCGGGTGGGTCATAAAAAAACGGAGCAGGCGGAACTCGGTCGGGCCGAGGTGGAGCAGATTCCCTTCGGTGGTCACTTCGCGGGTGTTGGGGTCGAGGCGTAGCCCGGAGATTTCGACAATCTCCTCGATCTTGTCGGGGGCCATGCGGCGCAGCACGGCGCGAATCCGTGCGATAAGTTCTTTCGGGGAGAACGGTTTGGTGATGTAGTCATCGGCCCCGGCATCCAGTCCCATGACCATGTCGGACTCCCCATCTTTGGCGGTGAGTAGAATAACAGCAATATCCTTGGTGTAGTGGTTGCGGCGCAGGGCGCGGGCAAATTCGATCCCGGAGGTGCCGGGCATCATCCAGTCGAGGAGAATTAGATCGGGGCGACTGACCCGGATCAGCTCTTCCGCTTCGCTAGCATCGGCAGCGGTGCGGTAGCTATAACCGTGTCTCATAAGCTGAAACCCAACCATCTCACGGATCGCAGGTTCATCATCAATTACCAGAATTTTTGTTCGCATGATCGGTGCCGTATCTCGCCGGGACATAAGGAGAGAGGAGCGTGGAGCGAGGAGCAGCGCGCTGGCTTCGCCCGTAGGCCAGTACCTGGGTACCGGGCTTATCGTCTACGCCCAAGATAACCGACCGTGGTGGGTCAGTTGCCGTCATGCTATTACAGCGATATGATAAAATTATGACAGAACGGTAGATTTTTGGCAACTGCACCCACCGCACAGGACGACGCTTCCGGCCCTCTCTCGCCCTCTCTGGGGAAGAATTGATGACTTGTAATCAAACTGTCATTCACAACGATCATACTCCCACCATCTTCGTTTCCACCATTCGGCGAATCCCTCATTCCAAATCCATGAATCTCTCCCCCCCTCGATGTTACGCTCCTGCAAGAGTACGCAGCGGAGTCTTTGCCCTATTACTGCTATTAGCACCGCTTGCCCACGCCCTCCACCCAGCGGAGCGGGTGGCGCATCAAGCGATGGAGTCGGGGGATTGGGCGGCGGCGCGTAGTGCTTTTGTCGAGGCGGCACAGGCCGGTTCGCCGACTGCCATGGCCCATCTGGGCTGGTTTCATGAGGCCGGACACGGGGTCGAGGTGAGCCATCCGCTGGCGGTGATTTGGTATACCCAAGCGATTGCAGCGGGAGGGGAGCCGTTGGCGCTCCAGCTCGCGTGGCTGCATCTGCGTGGCGCTCCGCTGGTGCGCAGTCGTGAGCTGGCGGAACACTGGTTCTACTACGCCATTGCGCGGGGCGACCTGGAGGCTCATATCGCCCTCGCTTCGGTGTTAATTGCTGATGCCCAAGGGGGGATAGCCGTGGAGCGCATCGCGGAGGCGCGGCAACTGTTGCAGGTTGCGCTGCAGGAGGGGGAGCGGGTACTGGCCAGTTACTTTTTGGCGCGTCTCCATCTGGAGGGGATCGGAACCCCGGTCGATCGACAGGCCGCGCTCCCCTATCTCTGCTTCGGCAGCGAGCGGGGCGATGTGCAGATGCAGGCGTGGTTGGCGCAGTTCTACCCAAGCCATGTAGCGTGCGGTGAGGTATCAACCGCCCCCGCTCCTTAGCGGGTACGCCGCTCCTGTTTCCGCTCTCCAGCAATCACCGATAGAGTACGATTTTAATGATTAAAGTTTTGTTATTCAGTATGTTAGCGCTATTTGGCATCTATTTGGCGGCGCAGCAGTTGGGGGTAATTACCCCGCAGCAGGCTGAGGATCGGCTGCTGCTGGCGGAGCTGAACCGCCAGCAGGGGCTTGCTTTTCTGGAGCAGAGCGCCCGGCGTGAGGGGGTGGTGACACTGCCCGATGGCATGTTGGTGGAGATGCTGGCGTATGGGGAGGGCGAGGTGCCGGAGCGGGAAGATTGGGTGCAAGTCCACTATCGGGGGTGGCATGTCGATGGGCGGCTGTTTGAGAGCAGCTATCGGCTGGGGGTGCCGGGCGAGGTACCGCTGCCACGTACCATCCTCGGCTGGCAGCGGCTACTTACGGAGATACCGGTCGGTAGTCGGGTGTGGGTCGCGCTACCGCCAGAGCTGGCTTATGGGGTGACCGGGAGCGGTTATATCGGTCCGGAGGAGACGGTGATCTTTGAGATTGAGCTGCTCGCCATCGCCACCCCGCAGCCGACCCCTCCGCGCACCGAGGATCAGCGGCCGGTTCCCGGTCTTCAATAGTAAAATTTTCACGATCTTGTCATCTTCCCTTCATGGTGATGTAACAGTATCTGCGGATACTATGTCTCGCGACGCTACTGTTGAGCGATCTCGTAAAATCATGCCTGGGTCGCAAGGCATCTCCCCACCTGTAGAGGAATGAAGATCATGTTGCAAAAATCCCGTATCGTCGGCGCTATTGTAGCCGCGACCCTGCTGACAACCGCTGCCCACGCCGATGTGGATCCTAATCTGCCGAACTATCAGAGAGTTTCAGGGGTCTCGGGTAACCTGACCTCGGTCGGTTCCGACACGCTGAACAATCTGATGACGTTATGGGCCGAGGAGTTCGCCAAGTTCTACCCCAATGTGAACGTTCAGATTCAGGGAGCAGGCACCTCCACCGCACCTCCAGCACTGACTGAGGGTACCTCCAACTTCGGCCCAATGAGCCGCCCGATGCGTGACTCCGAGCAGCGCTCCTTTGAGGGACGTTACGGCTATCCCGCCACCGAGGTGCCGGTAGCGGTTGATATGATTGCGGTCTATGTCAATAAGGATAACCCGGTTGAGGGCCTGTCGATTCCTCAGGTCGATGCGATCTTCTCCGCCACCCGCTCCTGCGGCCACCCCGAAAACATTACCACCTGGGGACAGGTCGGGCTGACCGGTTCATGGGCCAATCGTGACTTCACCCTCTATAGCCGTAACGCAGTCTCGGGTACCTACGGCTACTTTAAAGAGAATGCACTGTGTGGCGGTGATTTCAAGTCAACGATTAACGAGCAGCCCGGCTCCTCGGCGGTGGTACGCGGGGTTGAGCAGACCCTGAACGGAATCGGCTACTCCGGGATCGGCTACCGTACCTCCGGGGTGCGCGTGGTGCCGCTTGCCCAAGAGACTGGCGGAGAGTTCTTCGAAGCCAACGCCGAAAACGCCGCCGCTGCAAACTATCCATTGGCCCGTTTTCTCTACGTCTACGCCAACAAGCACCCAGAGAATGGCTGGAACCCGATGGAGCGTGAGTTCTTCCGTATGGTTCTCTCCAAAGAGGGGCAAGAGGTGGTTCATCGTGACGGCTATGTCACCCTGCCCGAAACCATCGCCGGACGCATGAGAGCGGAAAAAGGGCTGGAGTAGGGGGAAGAGGAGGTTCGAGGTGCGAGGCGCTAGGTTCGAGGTGCGAGGTGCGAGGTTCGAGGTTCGAGGTGCGAGGCGCTAGGTGCGAGGTGCTAGGTTCGAGGTGCGAGGTGCGAGGCGCGAGGTTCGAGGTGCGAGGCGCGAGGTGCTAGATTCGAGGAGCGAGACGCTAGGTTCGGCTCGGTCTGGTGCGGTTCGCATCTCGAATCTCGAATCTCGAATCTCGTATCTCAGACCTCGAATCTCAGACCTAGGAGTCTGTCGGACTTAACAGGGTAAGCCATTGATTTTACAGCCATTTAAGTTTCGAGCCCCCAGAAGAAACTCGTTAGCAATCAGATAGTTACTCCCTAAGGCCGACAGACTTCTAGGTGCTAGGTAGGGC
>SLIM01000296.1 GCA_007135625.1 Gammaproteobacteria bacterium | reverse complement strand
TTCTCGCTGCCTTGCGGCGCTTCCCCGCTCTGCTGCGGCTGCTGGGCCGTGCCTCCCGAGGAAGCGGCGTATTATACGCACCTCTCAGCGCGGCGCAACGCTTTTTTTCACTTTTTTTGCACTCGGGGGGAATGGGGTGGGAGACGAGCGGCCTTCAGGTCGCTCGCGCAGCGTCGTCAGCTAGCGTGGCGCAGCTCCACCTCTCCGCCAATCCGGCTGAAGGCCACCAGCAGTGCCTCCAGCATAGCACTCACGCTGTCGCGATGGAGGGCGACCCCACTATAGAGGTGGCCTGCGCAGCGCAGTTGCAGGTAGGCGACGGCATCGGCATCGGTCGTCCCCTGCATCGCCTGCTCGTGGTAGTTGGTGATCTCCACCCGCACCCCGAGGCCTTGCTCAATGCCCTTCACCAGCGCCTCCAAAACCCCCTGTCCGCTACCGCACAGCGTGATCACCTCCTGATCACGCTGAAGTTCAACCACGAGCTGATCCGCCGCCTGCGGATTGCGGTCAATCTGGTAACGCAAGATGCGATAGGCCCCCGCGCCCTCTATATAGTGTTCCTGAAACAGTTGCCAGATGCGATCGGAGGTAACCTCCACAGCCCCCCGCTCGGCCCAGCGCTGCACCACTTGGGCAAACTCGATCTGCATCCAGCGCGGCAGCATGAGGCCGTGATCCCGTTCCAAAAGATAGCTCACCCCCCCCTTACCCGACTGGCTGTTAATGCGAATCACCTCTTGGTAGCTGCGCCCAATATCCTCGGGATTGATCGGCAGGTAGGCGACCTCCCACGGCTCCTCGGGACGACGGGCAGCAAGGCACTTACGAATCGCATCTTGGTGACTACCGGAAAAGGCGGTGTAGACCAGCTCCCCCGCCCAAGGGTGGCGCGGATGCAGCGGAATAGCGGTCACCTCCTCAACGGTGCGCACGATGCGAGCCATATCGGAGAGATCCAACCGGGGGTCGATCCCTTGGCTATAGAGATTCATCGCCAGGGTCAAAATATCCATATTTCCGGTGCGCTCACCATTTCCCAACAGCGTCCCCTCAATCCGATCCGCTCCCGCCATCAGCCCCAGCTCGGCAGCGGCAATGGCCGTTCCCCGATCATTATGAGTATGCAGACTGATCACCAACGCCTCGCGCCGGGCGATGGTCCGGCAGAACCACTCGACCTGATCGGCGTAGACATTGGGGGTCGCCATCTCTACCGTTGCCGGAAGGTTGATAATCATCGGGCGCTTCGGAGTCGGTTGCCACACCGCCATCACCGCCTCACAGATCGCCACGGCAAACTCCGGCTCCGTGGCACTAAAACTCTCCGGGGAGTATTGAAAAGTCCACTCGGTATCGGGATACTTCTCCGCCTGCGCCCGCACCTCCTCAGCCCCGGCTACGGCAAGAGCAATCACCTCGGCACGACTGCGTACAAAAACCTGCTCACGCTGCACCTTGGAGGTGGAGTTATAGAGATGGACAATCGCACGCGGCACCCCGTGCAGGGCCTCGAAAGTGCGCTCGATTAACGGCTTTCGCGCCTGGGTCAACGCCTGAATAGCGACCCCGTCGGGGATCACCCCTTGCTCGATAATCCAGCGCACAAAGGCAAAGTCGGGTTGAGAGGCAGCGGGAAAGCCCACCTCAATCTCTTGAAACCCCACCTCCAGCAAGAGCATAAAGAGGCGGCGCTTCTGCTCCACCGTCATCGGCTCCACCAGCGCTTGGTTACCATCCCGCAGATCCACCGCACACCAGCGCGGAGCCTGGGTAATCCGTTGCTCGGGCCAGCGACGATCCGGCAAGGTGACTGGCGGGACGAAAGGTCGGTACTGGGTATGGTCAAAGCGCGACATGGTGCGGTTCTCCTCTCTCGGATGGCGAGTGATACGATGGAAGCCATTCTACGCCCTCATTCGCGCAGAATGCTTGCGAAGATTACCGATAAATCAGCCAACTCCGCAATATTCTGCTACACTACCACCCAATGACGAGAAAAAATTGCGCCCTCTCCCGAAACGGCGTGACTCTGTGGAGCCAACAACATGAAACAGAAGCCATCCACCCCGCCAATACCACTGGATCGCTACGACCTGCGCATTCTTGACCGGCTGCAACAGCATGGCGGCATCAGCAACCAAGAGCTTGCCGACCACGTGGGACTCTCCCCCTCTCCCTGCTCTCGCCGGGTCAAGCGGCTAGAGGAGAGCGGTATCATTCGTGCGCGGGCCGTCCTGCTCGATCCCGCCGCCCTTGGCCTAGCGTTGAGCGCCTTCATTCAAGTCAGCATGGATCGCCACACCCCCGATCGCTTTGCCCACTTCGAGCAGCAGGTCAACGGCTGGCCGGAGGTGCTGGAGTGCAGCTTGATCACCGGCCAGGATGCCGACTATCTGTTAAAGGTAGTGGTAAGCGATATGGAACACTTCCGCAGCTTCCTGCTGGATCGCCTCACCCCGGTGGCCGGCGTGAGTGGTGTTCACTCCAGCTTCGTCCTGAAAAAAGCGGTCGAACGCAGCGCCCTGCCGCTTGACCACCTGAAGGGAGGGCGTTAGTTTACACACTCTTTGCTGGATTGCACTTCTCACCTTCTACTCTATACTGTTGCTGAAGAGAGCGTGCGAGCGGACAATCCACCCGCTGGGTCGCACCTATATAGCAGAGGGCAGAGAGCAGAGGAGAGAGACAGAGGGGAGGTGCCGTGTGCGCTATCCTCGCATCTCCACTTCGCACCTTTCGGGCCTACTACCATCCAACCGAGTCGTCAACCACTATGAACTCAGAAAAACTGCTGTTTGGTTTTTTTATCATTCTGTCACTCACCTTAAACTTCGGTTTTTTTCTCGGCGAGATCGACAACCCCGCGCATCACCACCCCTTCGAGCTATTTGCCGCCATTGTGGTCAACCTGATCGCAACAATTTTAAAATTTGGTGACCGCACCCAGATCGGAGCCTTAATGCTGGCAACCAGCCTGGCGGCGATGTTGCAACTGACCGCCGCCGCGCTAGTTTGGGCACTTGCCGCCTACAATGGCAACGCCCATGAAGCGGTAGTCATCGCCAGCGTGGTCTCTCTTGCCGGCGGGGCACTCCTGGCCAATTTCATCTCGGTAGTGCTGCTGGTGGTCGAAAGCGTACTGTTACGCCGTTGAACATGCACTCTACCTTTTTCCTGATCATGCGGCGGATGCGCAGGCCGCTGCTCACGCTGATTATCGCCCACGCCATCGCCATGATCGGACTGGTTCTCATCCCCGGCGTAGATGACCAAGGGAATCCCTGGCAGATGAGCTTCTCCCACGCCCTCTATGTCATCAGCTACACCACCACCACCATTGGCTATGGTGAAGTCCCCTACCCCTTCACCCCGCACCAGCGGCTCTGGATGACCTTCTGCATCTACTTGACCGTTATCACCTGGCTCTACTCCATCGGCAGCCTGATCACCCTACTCCAAGATCAAGCCCTGCGCCGGGTGCTGGTCGAGAGCCTCTTTCGCCGCCAGGTTGCGGCACTGCGCGAACCCTTCGTGCTCATTTGTGGCTATGGAGAGACCGGGCGGGCGCTCGTCCACACCCTAATCAGCCGCCAGCAGCGGGCGGTAGTGGTCGATAACGACCCGGAGCGGATCAACATTCTAAAGATGGAGAGCATTAGCGAACAGGTGCCGGCCCTGCAAGGGGAGACCCGTAGCCCCGAGGTATTGATTGATGCCGGGATCACCAACCCCTGGTGTCGCGGTGTCGTCGCCATGACCCAAAATAATAACGTCAATCTCAAGGTCGCGATTACTGCCAAGCTGCTACACCGTGACCTGAAGGTGATCTGCCGCGCCGACTCCAAGGAGGTCGAGGCCAACATGGCCTCCTTTGGAACCGACCACATCCTCGACCCGTTCGACACCTTCGCCCTGCATCTCGCCACTGCAATGCAGTCCCCCTGCCTGTTTCAACTGCGCAACTGGCTTACCGGCAAGATAGATCGTGACCGAGAGCCGGTCGCCCTCCCTGCCCAAGGGCGCTGGATCCTCTGCGGCTATGGGCGCTTCGGCAAGGCGGTCTATGAACGGCTGGAAGATGAGTTATTTGAGACGGTGATTATTGAGGCGACCCCGGAGAAAACCGGAAAACCAGAAAATGTAAAATTTTTCACCGGCTGGGGAACCGATGAGCAGACCCTGCGCACAGCGGGTGCCGAGGAGGCGGTAGGGCTGGTTGCGGGTACCGATAACGACAACAATAACCTCTCCATTGTCATGACCGCACGCGAGATCAACCCAAATCTCTATATTGTCTTTCGCCAGAACCGGCGCGACAACCAGACCATTGTCGATGCTCTCGGTGCTGATATGGTGATGCACCCCAGCGCGATTATCGCAGATCGTATTCAGATCCTACTCACCACCCCGATGCTGGAGGAGTTCTTCGGCCTCGGACTGTTTCAGGATGAGCAGTGGGCCTGCACCCTCTTCAGTCGCTTGGTCGGGCTACTCGCCGACCATGAAGAGCCACTGGCCTGGGAGATGACCATCGACCCAGACCATGCCAACGCAGTGGTTGATGCCCTCAAGCAGAGCAAGCCGGTCACCCTGGGGCAGCTCCTCGCCAACCCCAGAGAGCGGGCAGAGAGTCTTCCGGTGGTGGCGCTGCTCCTGATCCGCCATAGTGGCGAGCGGGTGTTGCTTCCGCCGACCAACCTCTACCTGCGTCCCGAGGATCAACTCTTGCTGTTTGGCTCCACCGGAGCGCGCGCCCGCATGGGCTGGACGCTGCACAATGAACACGCCCTGCGCTATATCCTCACTGGCGCAGCTCCCCGTCAAGGTAAGGTCTGGAAATATTTGCGTAAGCATCTTGCGGGCTAACGGAG
>SLIM01000292.1 GCA_007135625.1 Gammaproteobacteria bacterium | reverse complement strand
TCGCGTTGAGCGGGGTGCGAATTTCGTGCGACATATTGGCCACAAAGAGGCTTTTGGCCCGACTCGCCGCCTCGGCGGTGTCGCGGGCGGCGGCCAGCTCGGCGGTGCGCTGCTCCACCAGTTGCTCCAGGTTATCGCGGTAGGCGGCCAACTGCTGTTCGGCCTGCTGCCGCAACAGCTCACGCACCTCGTTGGAGAGAATGAGCGCGACGTGCTGAAAAAAGATCGGCAGGTAGTCGCGCAGCCGCGCCCCGCTGATATGGAGATTCTCCAACTTCACGACCCCCACCAGCTTCTCGCCTGCCAAGAGCGGAAAGAGCCAGCTCCAGGCACCCGGAATTACCCCCTCATGCAGCAGCGCCGACTCGGCATTCATCGTCACCTCGACAAAGCGGCGCTGCTCCCGGCATGCGCGGGCGAGGGGGTCATCGATCTCCTCTACGACGCGGCTGGTGGCGCTAAGAAAGTCGCGATGGTGCAGCTTCTCCCCGACCCAGTACCAGAGGTGGATATTGGTGCCGCCAATGGTCTCTACAATGCTATTGAGCAGGTTGGCGAGCATCGCATCGAGACCATCGCGAGGATTGATCTGCTCAATCAGCCGTACCACCAGTTGCAGGTAGGACTTCTCCTCCGCCAAGCGGTGGTTGCGCTGGCGCAGCCGCTCCAGCTCTTGCACCCGCTCCTGATCCTGATCCGATGCTACGCTGAGGGGGTCGCTCATCAGCTCTGCTGCTCTTGGCGTTCGCTAATCGCCTCGGCCAGCACCTGCTCCAGGTGGCTGAGGTCGCTCTCCATCCACTCCAGCGGCAGATCGACAAAGCGGGCGGCGGCCTCGGCGGCGGCGGTGAAGTCGCCGCTGCACGGGGTGCGGATGGCGATCATTTTGCGGTGGCTTCCCTTAAAGATCTCACGAATCACCGTTAGATTTCCGCCAAAGCACTGGGTAATCATCGGCTCCCAAGTTACGGCCCAATCCTCTAGCAGAAAGTAGGCTCCCTCGCCGAGGTGCTGCATAAAGGTCTCATAGCCGAGCAGCATGACGATGCAGTTCTGCCCCTGGGTGCGCAGCGTATGGTGCTGTTCCAGTAACTGCTCGATGCGCGGATGGCAGGCCCCGTAGAAGACCAGCGTCGGTCGCCCCTGCTGCTCCAGATCGTACAGCCCCTCATCAAGCTCGCGGTAGAGGCGGTCGAAGTAGTTGTGCAGCGCCGAGTGGAGCCAGTGCGGCTCCAGCGCCCAGCCGTTTTTGCGGATTAGCGACTCCACCTCGTTTTTGAGGATGCCGCAGCCCAGCAGATTGATCGTTTCGCTCATGAGACCCTCCCGAACTCAAAGGCCGCCTCCAGCAGAAGGCGAATATTCGGCTCCGGAATCGCCATCGGCATAACCCCGGTACCGAACAGAAAGTGGCTGCCGGGACGACCGCCCGGGATGCCGATCTGGCAGATGCGCTGCACTTCGGCACGAATCTGCTCGCGATTCCAGCGGATGAGCTGAATGTCGTCGATAACTCCGCAGGTAAGGCGGTTCTGGCCCACGAGACGCTGCTCAATGCTCCCCTTCGCCTCGGCGAGATCGGCCAGCGGGCTGAGGTAGTGGATGCCAATTCCGAGCTGCTCGATCACCTGCGGGATCACCTCGTTAAACGGGGCCATGCCGCAGTAGTAGACGATCCCCTCCACCCCGCCGGGGGCGAGGTCGCGCTCCATCCAGGGCATGGCAAAACGCTCGAAGCGCTGCTTGCCAATAAAGTAAGGGGTGCTAAAGGGGGTGGAGTAGAGCAGTACATTGGCCCCGGCGGCGCGGTAGGCGGCCACCTGCTGACGAAAAAAGTCGGAGCAGAGGGTGAGCAGATGGTCACGCAGATCCGCCGGACCGGTGAGCAGCAGCTCCAGCCACCGCTCCATCCCCATCAGTAGTGCGGGCAGGCTGGTGGAGGCGGTGAGGTAGGCGCAGATCGGGTGGGTCTCGCCCGCCTCTGCACGCAGAATCTTGAGGCAGGTGGCGCTCTCCTCCCATGCGGGATGGCGGGTGATGTCCTCCGGCAGCTCCAGCCGGGCGATGTCGTCCCACTCCTTCACCACAAAATCGGCGACATTGGGCGAGCCATCGTCGGCAAAGAGGATCTCGCGACAGCCGAAGAACTCCGCCTCTTTGCCGACATAAAAGAGGCTCCAGAGGTTATCATAGCCGTAGCGGCGGTTCATCCGTAACTGCCCCTCGGCGACCTGCTCCCCTCGGCGGTAGTAGTCGCGCTGGCCCATCCCCAGCTCACGCGCCCCCTGATCGAGCAGGTTGCAGAAGATCGGAATACGCGGGGCGGACTCTCCTCGAATGGCTGCGGTTAAAATCTCAAGCGGGGTCATGCTCGCGCTCCTCGTGCTGTTTATTCTGTTCGTTCTGCCCGTTCTGCTCGCTTTTAACATCACGAATCAGATGAATAATAATCCGCCCGGCGGTGATGCCATCGGCGGCCCAACCGTCACCCCCGACTATTTTATAGAGTTCATTATCAAAGCGATAGGGGGCACCCCCTACCACCAGCTTGATACGGTTACTTAGCCCTCGCTCATCGAGGATACGCCGCACCGCCCGCGCCCCCTGTTCGCTAGTGGCGGTGTGGACCATCATCGCCGAGACCGCAATCACCTGCGCATCATGCTCCAGCGCCGCCTCCACAAAGCGTTCCGCCGGGACATTGACCCCGAGGTCGACCACCTCCACCATCAGCGCCTTGAGGCAGCCCATGACGATGCGCTTGCCCAGCGAATGGAGATCCCCGGCGGCGGTGCCGATCACCACCCGCCCGAGAATCGCCGGGGGATGCGCGAAGCGTTGCAACATCCGCTCAGTCACCTCAGCGGCGATCTGGGCGGTCATAAAGTGCTGCGCAAGGTTGGCATCGGGATCTTTCGTGATGCTCGACATCATCTCCTCCACCGCCGGAATCACCACCTTAAAGACCACCTCCTCGGCACGCAGCCCCGCCGCCAGGGCCGCCTCGACCACCTCAAAGGCGGCCTCTTTATCGGTCTCGAAGACCGCTTCGTTGTAAGCTTTTAGAATCTCCGCGATCATCATCTCTCCCCCATGTTTATAGTGTGCCTCGCACATCAACCGATCACCCTAACGGATCGCCCGCAACAGCAGATGGTCGATAAAACGCTCCTCATGTCCAGGGCAGGTGGCGAGGTTAATCGCCTCCAGCCGCTCGCCCGCCTGCGCCAACCGTTGCAGCCCCTCGCCACTTAACAGCGCCATTTCGCAACCGGTGAGGCTGCTATCGGCCCGCAGCTCAATCCGCTGCCGGGCGATTGGCGGCAGCAGCCCCAGTGCCTGGGCATGGGCGATGGTGAGGGTGTGGCCAAAAGCCCCACAGAGGCAGAGACGGCGTAGCTCGCCCCACTGCAACCCCGCCCGCTGCAGCAGTTCGGCCATCGCCGCAGCGGTCGCCGCCTTCGCCCGCTGCAGCGCATCGACATCGCCGCCGGTAAGCGCGCTGCGCGGATTCTCCGGGTCGAGGCGGTAGCCCTCTGGCCCCGGTGGCTGGGCGAAGCGGCCCGAGCGCTTGAGTACCCCGCGCTCTAGCAGCAGCGCCACGGCATCAATCAGACCGCTACCGCAGAAGCCCCGCGCCGGTTGCTCGCCAATCGTCTCCAGTTGCAGCCCCCCCTGACCACCCCCCGCTCGCACCCGGTAGATCGCCCCCGCCTCAGCGGGCATTCCGTGGCGAATCCCCACTGCTTCAAAGGCTGGGCCGCCCGGGACTGAGGTGACCCACAGCCGGCGACCATCCCATAACGCAATCTCGGTATTCGTTCCAACATCAAGCAGTAGTGACCCCGGCGGCCCCTGGGTCAGGCCGGTGGCCAGCAGATTGGCCAGTAGATCGGCCCCGACAAAGCCAAAGAGCGAGGCCGGCAGCAAGATTTTGGCGTGGGGCATAGACCAACGGCTACGCCACCCCTCCGGGTCGCTCGGCTGGTACGCCACCGCCTCCGCCCAGGAGTCGGGATCGAGCAGCGCCGCTAGCCCCTCGCCGGTGAGCAGCGCCAGCATCGCGCTATTGCCGACCACCAGCAGCTCGCCAATCTGCGCCAACATCGGGCGCACCTCGCCGAGATCGCGGGCGAGGATGTCGCGCACCGCCTGCACAATGGCGCTACGTGCCAGCTTCGCCAGCTCTGCCGCCCGCTGCGGAGTGGCGTGGGCCGCTGCCAGGCGGTTGAGCAGATCGGCCCCAAAGACCCCCTGAGGGTTGGGACCGACGCGGGTGGCAATGCGCTGCCCCTGCTTACGGTTCCACAGCGCCACCCGAATATGGGTCGTCCCCAGATCGACCGCCACTCCGTAGATATGGGAATGCAGCTCAGGGAGAGCGCCCGTTAGCGGCACCAGATCTGCCGCCGCCACGCTGCGCCAAGGAGAGGGCGGGGCAGGATCATCGAGCGCCACCTCCAGATCGCCCTGCGGGCGCACCTGACAGGCGAGACGCACCCCCGCCTCACGCTGCTCCGGGGTGAGCTTCTGATACTCAGCGAGAGTGAAGGGGTTAGCGCTACCGCCGATCTGTCGCACTAGACAGGCTCCGCAGGCTCCGCTACCGCCACAGGCGGCCCGCACCCGCAGCGCCGTAGCATCCAGCAGGTCACGCACCGAGAGTCCCGCCACCACCGGCAGTCGCAGGCAGTGGGCGGCGCTCGCCGCCGTTAGTATCGGAGTCATCGCCCCTCCTGTAGTAGCCTTGTTAAGGCCGTCGGATAGTCAAAGCGCTCTATCGCCTGCTCCAGCTCGCCATAGCAGTCGCTCCCCAGCGCCCGCTCCAGCAGCGCCCGCTGCCCCGTCAGCAGGCGACGCGCCGCCATATCGTCCTGCTCC
>SLIM01000214.1 GCA_007135625.1 Gammaproteobacteria bacterium | reverse complement strand
GGCAGCAGGTGGGCGCGGTTGTAGCTGGGGATGATGACGGCGATGGGAGCCTTCACAAACTCCCCTTGGTGGAAGGAATACCGCTCATTCGGGGATCGGCTTCTAACGCCATGCGCAGCGCTCGTCCGAAGGCTTTGAAGAGGGTTTCGGCGATGTGGTGGGCGTTGCGTCCGTGCAGGCAGTCGAGCTGGAGGGTGACCGCTGCGTGGTTGACAAATCCTTGAAAAAATTCATAAAAAAGTTCGGTGTCAAAGTTGCCGATCTGTTCACGCGGAAAGGTGACGCGAAACTCCAGTCCGGGCCGTCCCGAGAGGTCGATCACTGCGCGGGAGAGCGCTTCGTCGAGCGGGATGTAGGCGTGTCCATAGCGGCGGATACCGCGTTTGTCGCCGACCGCCTGGGCAAAAGCCTGGCCGAAGACGATGCCAATATCCTCTACCGTGTGGTGGCTGTCGATCTCCAGATCCCCCTGGGCCTCCACCGTCAGGTCGATCAGCCCGTGGCGGGCGATCTGGTCGAGCATGTGTTCCAGGAAGGGGATTCCCGTGGTGAACTGCCCTTTTCCCTCGCCGTCGAGATTAAGGGTGACGCGAATTTGGGTCTCGGCGGTGGCGCGGGAGAGGGTGGCAACTCTGGGCATGAGGAACCTCGTGTAGCTGTGGATGGGGGGGAGAGAAGGGCCGCTCCGCTATTCGCTCTTTTATTCGCTCTTTTCGGAGGGAGTCTCCTCACGCTCCGGGGGGGGTGGCTCGATACGCTCCTCGACCGGCGGTGGCGACGGCGGGGATTGCGCAGCGGTGAGCTTGGTCAGCAGGCTGGCGATTTCGTCGCGCATCTGGCGGCGATCCACAATGCGATCAATAGCCCCCTTGTCGAGAAGAAATTCGCTGCGCTGAAACCCTTCGGGAAGGGTTTCGCGTACCGTCTGTTCGATCACACGCGGGCCGGCGAAGCCGATCAGGGCGTTGGGTTCGGCGAGAATAATATCGCCGAGCATGGCGAAGCTGGCCGATACCCCGCCCATGGTGGGGTCGGTGAGGACGGAGATGAAGGGGATACGCTCTTCGGCCATGCGTCCAAGTACCGCGCTGGTTTTGGCCATCTGCAACAGGGAGAAGAGCGACTCCTGCATACGCGCCCCGCCGCTGGCGGAGAAGCAGACGAAGGGAATACGCTGCTCCAGGCAGCGGTTGGCACCGCGCACAAACTTCTCGCCGACCACCGAACCCATGGAGCCGCCCATAAAGCCAAACTCAAAGGCGGCGGCGACGAGGGGCAGGCCGTGCAGTTCGCCCTGCATCACCAGCAGGGCATCCTTCTCGCCGGTCTGCTTTTGCGCCTGGCTGAGGCGCTCTTTGTAGCGTTTGCTATCCTTGAATTTGAGCGGGTCGGTGGCGACCAGCTCGGCGGCGATCTCTTCGCGGGGTTCCGGGTCGAGAAAGGTGTCGAGGCGGCGGCGTGCCACCATGCGGCTGTGGTGGCTGCATTTGGGGCAGACTTCGAGGCTGCGCTCCATCTCGGCACGGTAGAGAATCGCGCCACAGCCGGAACATTTGGCCCACAGCCCTTCAGGAACGCCGCGTTTGTTGCCCACTTCCGTCCGAATTCGGCTGGGCATTAGCTTTTCAAACCAACTGCTCATCGTCTTTTCTTGTCGGCTCTCTGTCGATTGGTGGAGGGCGTGGCGTGGAGTGTGGCTAGTTGCCGTCCATCGCCTGGCGCATGGTACCGAGCAGTGCGGTGACTGCCGGAATAATCTGGTGCGGCTCGTGGGTGTGCGCCTCAATCTGGCGCACCAAGGCGCTGCCGACGATCACCGCATCGGCGACAGCGGCGACCGCCCGGGCTGAAGCGGCATCGTGAATGCCGAAGCCGACTCCGAGCGGGAGCGTGGTGTGGCTGCGAATCTGCTCCAGCTTGGTGGTGACGGCATCAATATCGAGGCTGCCGGAGCCGGTGATTCCTTTGACCGAGACGTAGTAGACGAAGCCACTGGCGGCATCGCAAATCTGTTGGATTCGCTGTTCGCTGCTGGTCGGGGCGAGCAGAAAGATCGGGTCGATTTGGTGTTTGCGTAGGCGTTCGAGCAGGGGGGCAGCTTCTTCGGGGGGGAGGTCTACGGTTAATACGCCGTCAACTCCGGCGGCGGCGGCCTCTTCGGCGAAGTGGCTGTAGCCCATGATTTCGACCGGATTCAAGTAGCCCATGAGGATGACCGGGGTGTCGCTATCCTGCTGGCGAAAGTTGCGCACCATCTCCAGAACCTGGCGCAGGGTGACGCGGTGGGCCAGTGCCCGTTCGCTGGCCCGCTGAATCACTGGGCCGTCGGCCATTGGGTCGGAGAAGGGGACTCCGAGTTCGAGGATGTCGGCTCCAGCTTCGACCAGGGCGTGCATCAGCGGAACGCAGAGTTCCGGCTGCGGGTCGCCAGCGGTGATAAACGGGATGAGCAGTTTGCGCTGCTGCTGTTGGCGTTGCTGAAAGCGGGTGGCAATGCGGCTCATAGCTCAATTCCTTCGCGGGCGGCGACGGTGTGCATATCTTTGTCTCCACGTCCGGAGAGATTGACCAGGATCGCCTGTTCAGGGTTCATGGCGGCGGCCAGTTGGGCGGCGTAGGCGAGGGCGTGGCTCGACTCCAGGGCGGGGATGATCCCTTCGACACGGGTGAGGGTGTGGAAGGCGGCGAGTGCTTCGCGGTCGCTGATGGCGACATAGGTGGCGCGTCCGCTGTCGCGTAGCCAGGCGTGTTCGGGGCCAACTCCGGGGTAGTCGAGTCCGGCGGAGATGGAGTGGGTTTCGATGATCTGGCCGTGGTCATCTTCCATTAGGTAGGTGCGGTTGCCGTGCAGAACTCCCGGTTTGCCGGCGCAGAGCGGAGCGGCGTGGTGTCCGCTTGCGAGTCCTTCGCCGGCCGCTTCGACTCCGTAGATCGCCACTTCGGGGTCGTTGAGGAAGGGGTAGAAGAGGCCGATGGCGTTGGAGCCGCCGCCGACGCAGGCGACTAGCGCATCGGGGAGTCGTCCGATCTTCTGTTCCATTTGAATGCGGGCTTCGCGCCCGATCACCGCCTGAAAGTCGCGCACCATCGCCGGGTAGGGGTGGGGGCCGGCGACGGTGCCGATGATGTAGAAGGTGTGGTCGATGTTGGTGACCCAGTCGCGCATCGCTTCGTTAAGGGCATCTTTAAGGGTTTTGGAACCCGATTCGACGGCGACTACGGTGGCTCCGAGTAGGCGCATGCGGTAGACATTGGCCTCTTGGCGGGCGATATCCACTGCCCCCATGTAGATGACGCACTCTAGCCCGAGCCGGGCGGCGACGGTGGCGGTGGCGACACCGTGCTGACCGGCCCCGGTTTCGGCGATAATGCGGCGCTTGCCCATCCGTTTGGCGAGTAGGGCTTGGCCGATGGTGTTGTTGATTTTGTGAGCGCCGGTGTGGTTGAGGTCTTCGCGCTTGAGGTAGAGCTGGGCACCGCCATTTTCGCGACTCCAGCGTTCGGCGTGGTAGATTGGGGAGGGGCGACCGACGTAGTCTTGCAGGTCGGCGTAGAGTTCCTGCAGGAACGTGTCGTCTTGCAGGTAGTGGTGATAGGCTTCGCGCAGTTCGCGCAGCGGCTCCATCAGGGTTTCGGCTACAAACATCCCGCCGTAGGGGCCGAAATGGCCCTGCTCGTCGGGCAGGGAGCTAAAGTCAAGACTGCTGCTATCGGTCGTCGCCACGCCGTACACCTCGCATGAATTCTTCGATCTTGGATTGTGATTTAATGCCCTTGGCGGACTCCACGCCACCGCTGACATCGACCCCGTAGGGGCGCACCTGGGTAATCGCTTCGGTGACGTTGGCCGCCGTTAGCCCGCCCGCTAGCACCACTTCGGGGGCGAGCTGGGGGGGGATCCGCCGCCAGTCGAAGGCTTCGCCAGTGCCGCCGGGTACTCCGGGGTGGTAGCCATCCAGGAGTAGCGCCCGGGCGTTGCGGTAGTGGTCACGCAGGGCGTGGAGATCGACCCCGTCGCGCATCCGAACGGCCTTTATATAGGGGCGTTGCCAGCGGTCGCAAGTCTCTGCGCTCTCGTTACCGTGAAATTGCAGTAGATCGGGGGCGAGTTGTTCGATGACGCGGGCGACTAGCGTCGCTTCGGGATCGACGAAGAGCGCGGTGAGGGTGACGAAGGGGGGGAGGCCTCGGGTGATCTGCTGGGCTTGTTCTAGGGTGACGGCGCGGGGGCTGGGGGGGTAGAAGACCAGTCCGAGGGCATCGGCTCCCGCTGCGATGGCGCTAAGGGCATCTTGGTGCCGGGTAATGCCGCAGATTTTGACGCGGGTGCGGTGGGCGGTTACCATCTGTAGTATCCGTGAGGGTATGGGGGTGGGTGGTGCGGGGCGAATGGGTAGTAGGGGGGGGGTGGTGGCATGGGATGGGTGGCTGGGTTGGCTCTGGGAGTTGGTTTAGTGGACTTAGTGGACTTAGTGGGTTTAGTGGACTCAGTGGACTTAGTGGGCTCAGTGGACGTAGTTGATGAAACTGGAGTGGTCGGCTCGGCTGGGGCCTCGGGGGAGGGGGGCATCGTTATACTCTCCTGTATACCAGAGTTGGGTCGGGGTTCGAGGTGTTAGCGGGTGCCGTTACGCTCCGCTTGGGGCGCATCATGCTTGCCCCTTGCTTGGTTTGCAAGTGTAGCGCTCCTGGTATGGGTTGGCAAGGCGAGAACGCATATAGACTCGAACCCCGAGCCTCGAACCTCGAACCCCGAACCCCGAACCTCGAACCCTGAGCCCCGAACCCCGAACCTCGAACCCTGAGCCTCGAACCCTGAGCCTCGAACCCTGAGCCCCGAACCCCGAACCCCGAACCCCGAACCCTGAGCCTCGAACCCCGAGCCTCGAACCCTGAGCCTCGAACCCTGAGCCTC
>SLIM01000052.1 GCA_007135625.1 Gammaproteobacteria bacterium | reverse complement strand
AGGCTCTAGGTTCTAGGCTCTAGGTTCTAGGCTCTAGGTTCTAGGCTCTAGGTTCTAGGCTCTAGGTTCTAGGCTCTAGGCTCTAGGTTCTAGGCTCTAGGTTCTAGGGACGAGACCCGAGCCTCGAACCTAGCACCTCGAGCCTAGCACCTCGAACCTCGAACCTCGAACCTAGCACCTCGAGCCTCGAACCTCGAACCTCGAACCTCGAAAAACCTCGCCACTGCCCCATAACAGTGCAGTCCCCTCCCCTCCCCCTTCCCTCTCCCTGTCGCCTTTACGACAAAGCCGATCCACTAGGCGCGGGTAATGTACTAACGGGTGGTCGGCGCAGTTGCCAGGAACTACGGTGGTCGTTACCGATATCCCCAACGGGTCTAAAGTCGGCGGATTGGTTTTCCGTTGCGTCAGGTCGGACTGGTGGGGCAGTCGAGGGGAGAGAAGCGGCGAAACAGCGAAACACAAAAATCTTGACAAAAAACTTCTGATCGAACTTTGCTTCTAATCAAGCGAACGAGCGAACGAGCGAACGAGCGAACGAGCGAACGAGCGAACGAGCGAACGGTGAGAGCGCGGCAAGGCATACTCCTTGCTTAAATTCACCTTCACACAGACGCAGGGAGTCCTCATCGTGAGCCACCATACCCCCCCATGCAGCAGCGCCGAAGAGCCTACCCCTCCGTCGTCACCTACGGAGCCGCTCTTACTGCCGCCGCACCTCTTTCCCGAGGTAGTCGAGCAGGCCCCGATTGCGGTCTCGATCACCGACCAGCGGGCCAATATCCTCTATATCAACCGCGCCTTCGAGCTGCTGACCGGCTACCCGCGTGGCGAGATTCAGGGGCGCAACCAATCGCTTCTTGCCAACGGCACCACCCCCACCACAGTCTACCAGCAGTTATGGCAGACCATTCGCAAAAAACAGCTCTGGAGAGGGGTACTGGTCAACCGGCGCAAAGATGGCAGCGAGTACCTTGCCGACCTCACCATCGCCCCGCTGCTGGATGGCAACGGCAAGATCCGCCACTACCTGGGGATGCACCGCGACATTAGCGAACAGCACCAACTGGAGAGCCGCCACAGCCGCCAGCAGTCGCTTCTCACTTCGGTGCTAGATGCCGCCCCGGCAATGGTGCTGCTGCTCGACACCCAGCAGCGGGTGATTTTGCACAACGCCCACTATACCCGCCTCCAGCGTGAGTTCGGCGAGGCCCACCCCTTTCCCCTGATTCGCGAGGCGCTGCTGCTGCAAACCGGCATCGACCTAGAGAGCGCCTGCCGAGAGGGAAAATCGTTCTCTAACCGGGAGATTCGCCTCGACATCCTCCCCGGCGAACCGCGCTGGTACAGTTGCTCCGGCAGTTGGGTCTGCGAACTGGAAGACCCGATCAGCGACTACTACACCCCAGCACCCGATGCCGCCGACACGACCTGCCGCCCCTGCCTGCTCCTACTGGCCAATGAGATCAGCGACCGCAAGCGCGAGCTGGAGCGGACCCGTATCCAGCAACTACGCGCCGCCCTCGCCGAACAGCAGCTCGCCCTGGTGATGCGCGAGACCCTGGAGGCAGCCGTCTTTCAGTTGCAAGGCCCGCTCAACCTGATTGATGCCGCGCTGCGTATGCTCGATCACGGAGTCGCCGATCCCGCTACCCTGGAAAATATGCTGCACGAAATCCTCACCGCCGGACGCGCCACCCTGCACCAAATGGAGTCGGCCCTGCCCGATCCGATTCGTGAGGCCGAGAACCACGTCAACCTCAACGAACTGCTGCAAGAGGTCGTCCAGCTCAGTGCCGAGCGGCTGCTGCGTAGCGGCATCGTGATCGACTGGCGACCGCAACCGGTACTCCCGGCACTCACCGGTCGCCACCGCGAACTTCGCGCCCTGCTAATGAATCTGCTGGAGAATGCGATTAACGCCCTGGAACAGGCCAACATCGTCCAGCGCGAGATCCGCCTCACCACCCGCCACCTTGATGAACTCCTCATTGTGGAGGTGATCGACAACGGCATCGGGGTAGCCGAAGGGATCGCCTCACGCATCTTCGAGCCGTTTTTCAGTGGCTGGCAGCCGCGCCAGCGCCACACCGGCATGGGACTCACCCTGGCACGCGAGATCGCCGCCCAGCACGGCGGCGGGGTCTACCTCGACCACGACTTTCTCGGAGGATGCCGGATGCGTGCCGAACTGGCCATCTCCCCTCTCCATCGCAACTAAATAACGCCAACCATCGAACGGAAACCGAGAACTCCCGTGAACTACCCAATCAGCGACCCAGACGTTAAACGGCGTGAACTGCTGGAAGAGCAGCTTAATACCCTCTACGAAGTCAGCCAGGTACTCAGCCGCTCGCTCAATCTGCGCGAGACCCTCGCCGAAGTCCTGGCCCTCCTCCACGAGCGCGGCGGCTTGCGTCACGGCATGGTCAGCCTGGTCAAAGAGGAGAGTGGCGACCTGGAGATTAGCGCCATGCACAACGGCGGGCTGCGCCCGGTCGAAAAGATTCGCTACCAGCCCGGCGAAGGGGTTGTCGGCACCATCCTCGCCGAAGGGCAGACCCGCATCGTCGAACGCCTCTCCAACGACTCCCGCTTTCTCGACCGGCTCCAGGTCTACGATCCCGACCTCCCTTTCATCGGAGTACCGATTCGCATCGGCGAGGGGCAGCCGGTCGGGGTCTTCGCCGCCCAACCGCCACCGGGACAGGCGTTTCTCGGCCAACGCGCCCGCTTCCTCGAAATGGTCGCCAACCTGATCGGCCAGACCATCCACCTCGCCCGCAAGGTCGAAGATGAGCGCCGAGCGCTGCGCGATGAGCGCGACACCCTGCGCCGTAAAGTCAAGGGCGAACACGGCTTCTCCAACATGGTCGGCCACGCCAAGGCGATGCGCCGCATCTTTGAACAGGTGCGCCAGGTCGCCAAGTGGAACACCACGGTACTGATTCGCGGCGAATCGGGTACCGGCAAGGAGCTAATCGCCAACGCCATTCACTACAACTCCCCGCGTGCCAACGCCCCCTTCATTAAGCTCAACTGCGCCGCCCTTCCCGATAACCTGCTCGAATCGGAGCTATTTGGCCACGAAAAAGGGGCCTTTACCGGCGCCGTCAGCCGTCGCGAGGGGCGCTTTGAGCAGGCCGACGGCGGCTCCCTGTTTCTCGATGAGATCGGCGAGATCTCCCCCACCTTTCAGGCCAAGTTGCTACGGGTATTGCAAGAGGGGGAGTTTGAGCGGGTCGGCGGCAATCGCACCATTAAGGTTGATGTGCGGGTGATCGCCGCGACCAACCGCGACCTCGAACGGGGGGTGCAGGAGGGGGCGTTTCGCGAAGACCTCTACTACCGGCTCAATGTGATGCCGCTGCGAATGCCGGCGCTGCGCGACCGGCTGGAGGATATCCCCGACCTGGCGAGCTTTTTAATTAAAAAGGTGGGTAAACGGCAGGAGCGTGACCTCACCATCACCGATGCGGCGATGCGCCTGCTGATGAACCACACCTGGCCGGGCAATGTGCGCGAGCTGGAGAACTGCTTGGAGCGTGCTGCGGTGATGAGTATGGAGGGGGTGATTGATCGCGAGGGCATTCTTCTCTCTGGAATTGAGGAGCGCACCCCCACCCCGTCACCTGCCGCCGGTGAGGACGACCTCACCCCGGCAACCAGCGCCGAGTCCCCCAACGACCCCAATGATCCCAACCTGGAGGAGCGTGCGCGGGTGGTCGCCGCCCTGGAGCAGGCCGGCTGGGTACAGGCCAAAGCGGCCCGCATCCTCGGCATGACTCCGCGCCAGATCGCCTATCGGATTCAGATCTATAACATTGAGGTGCGGCAGATCTGAGAGGGCAGAGAACTACCTATCCAGCGGTCAATGCGCCGCGAATCACCAACGGCTCGGAGCGTTCATCGCTGGCCTGCTCGGCGAGGTGAGGGGGGGGCCGCCGCGACCTCCTCCGACGAGAGCATGGCGATGAGTCCTCTGTGTCAGAGGAGTTGCCCCCCTGTAAAACAGCAGCAACCCAAATGTACAAAAATCAGGAGTTCGTCAGCGGAATTACCTAATCGGCAATTCCCAGAAAATTTATATTTCTCACAGCACCGAAATAAACTATAAATGACGCTCTAGAAAGTTCATTCCTTGCGCAACATTTGCTCGCATTTTTCCCATTATAACTGTTCCCAATAGTCGTTTGGCATATCCTCGCACATCTTCAGCGCTCCCATGCAGCCGCAGAACTCTGCATCGTCAACGCAGATCGCCCGCCCGCCACCATAGGCTTGCAAACTCTTCTCGATAGCACGGTCTATCCCTTTTAGGCGTGAACCACCACCAGCGATGAGAATGTTGTTGCGCAGCGCTTCCTGGAAATCGGGATCAAAGCTGCCCACCAGTCCTTGAATGGCTTGACTAATCGGCAGAGCCAGCTTCAGACAGGCCTGATGCAGAACTTCGGTAATGTCATACTCCGCTGGAATACCTTGACTGGTAAGGGTCACTTTGACCGGTTCGGAGAGGTCATAGAGATAGCCATATTTCTCTTTTATACGCTTAACGATCTGCGGGCCTTGGCCATCCTTCCGGCCAATACCTTGATCGGTGGATGTCAAACGGGGCTTTTCGACCCAAGAATTTTAGCTGCTTACAGCAGGACTTTCGCTGTGAGCGGTCAAGGTGGCCGGAGCGATGATCAAGGCCGCGCATGCCTATCGCGCTTCACCCACTCTCTCTAACGCACAACTTCGCCACTTGCCGCCTGCCTAGAGAGCGAGCGCACGGCGGCGATGGCGGTCATATTCAGCAGGCCGCGCACGCTAATGCTAGGGGTGACGACGTGAGCCGATTTGGCGGCACCGACCAAAATCGGGCCGATGGCAATCGCTTCGCCCAGCACCTTGAGCAGATTGAAAGCGGTGTTGGCGCTATCTTGGTTGGGCATAATCAGCAAGTT
>SLIM01000099.1 GCA_007135625.1 Gammaproteobacteria bacterium | reverse complement strand
TAATCCCTTCTTAATCAGGGCACCCATTCAAACTGGGGATGGAGATTGAAATGAGTGAAGTAACTGTCTTAATCCCTTCTTAATAAGGGCACCCATTCAAACAGTAGAGTTGGTTTTTATACCTCTTTCAATCTTTGTCTTAATCCCTTCTTAATCAGGGCACCCATTCAAACGTCAAGAAGGAACTCAAGCGAGGTCGAATCGAGTCTTAATCCCTTCTTAATCAGGGCACCCATTCAAACCAAGAATGAAATGATGAATAACGCTCAGTTATTAGTCTTAATCCCTTCTTAATCAGGGCACCCATTCAAACCCTCTTCCCTTTTCAAAACCTCTTCCTAATCAATCCGTTAAGACACCTAAAGGCACCTAGAAAAGAAAGGCTGAAAAAGTTATCTTCCGCTACGAGCCATCTCGATGATTTTCTTGCCAGTTTCGTGCCAACTTTTCGCCCTTTTCACATGATGTGAGATGAGTATATAAGCGCACTACGCTGGAGGATTTCGCACCTTGGCTCCGCGCTGCTCATGCCCCACAGGCAAGGGCATAAACAAGTCTCGTATTCTAGCGCACCCCTAGCGAGCTGGCAACTGTTTTTTAGGCAGCGGCTTGCCGAGAAAGATAATATTGCTACCCGTAAGTGTTACACGACTCTTCTGCGGATGCAGGCGCAGATCGAGCTGCTTGAGCGAGCGCTCGGCAAACTGGAAGATCTTCCGTGCGGTGACTTCATCCTTCGCGAAGAGCAAAAAATCATCCGCATAGCGCACAAAAGGGATGTTTTTTGCCGCCAAGGCGCTATCGAAACGGTGCAGGTAGAGATTACACCAGAAAGGAGAGAGAATCGCCCCCTGGGGAATCCCGCGACGGCTCTCAAAAATCCCAGTCACCGGCACCGCCGCATCGAGCCAGAGCGCCATCAGATGGAGAATCTCACGGTCAGGGATATACTGCTTCAACTGCTTACGCAGAGCGCGATGGGGAATATGGTCAAAAAACCCCTCAATATCCGCATCGACCAACCACGGCAGGCCGCAACGGATATTTTCCACCGCACGCGCATGGGCCATCGCGACATTACGGTTCGGACGGTAGGCGTAGCTCTCGTTATGAAACAGCGCTTCACCAATGGGTTCCACCACATTCAAGACCATACGCTGCGCCAGCTTATCACGCAGGCTGAGAGCGGAGAGGACACGCTCCTTACCATTAGCCTTTTTAATAGTAAAGCGGCGCAAGCGGTCGGGGCGGTAGCGCCCACTGCGCAGCTCATCGATCAACGAAAGAATCTCGTAAGTGGCATCACCCTGCGGCCCTCCGCCGTTGCTACCCGCATGCCAGGGGGCCTGATCGTTGCGCAGACGCTTCCAGGCGCGGCTGGCGTTGCTCGGCTCAAGGGCCTGATCGAGTAGTTTTCCCATGCGCTATGCCTCCTGTACGCTACCTTGCAGCAGATGGATAAAATCGAGAACTAAACGGTGGCAGAGACCGCTCAGGCGGCTATGGCCTGGCTCCTCCTCCTCCGCTTCACTGCCGGGATCGTTAAAGCGGTCACCGACAAAAAAAGCGACCAAATGGCGCGGCCAGTGCAAGCGGCTACTGGCCCACTCGCCGTAGTAGTGGGCGCGTCCCTCTTGATTGAGGCGGCAACCCTGCTGAGGGTCGTAGCTGAACTGCTCCGGGGTGAGCTGCTGCAAGCAGTGCAGAGCGAAGGCATCGGCGCTGGCACGCAGCGGTTCGAGCAGATCGAGAACCAAACTCTCGCGCCCAGGGTAGGGCTGGTGGAGGAAGCCGAGCGCGGGATCCAGTCCGTGGGCGTGAACCGCACGACGCAACTCATTGGCCACCAGGGTGTAGCTCAGCGAGAGCAGCGCATTGAGCGGATCACGCGGCGGGCGGCGGTTGCGCCCGGTAAAGTTCCAGGTGTCAGGAAGATGGGTTTTGAGATGGTCGTACCAGGCAGCGGCGGCGCTCCCCTCCAGCCCCATTAGCGTGTCGATCTGCTGCGCCTGCGCCGGGGTAGCGAGGTGCTGCAAACGGCGAGCAGGCAGGCTAGGGGAGAGGGCCGGCCCGATCCAGCAGAGCTGATCGTTACGGGTAGCGAAATGATCAGCAATCTAAAAAAGTGCGGGCCTTCCACCCGCCGGGCCTTGCGGCTCTGCCTGGTTATCGAGCGTGGTGGGTTAAGGTTTCTGCGTTGCCCCCCAGCCTATGCGCTAATCCCGATTGGTGAAGGCATAGAGCAGCGCCCCGATTACTCCCGCCCCGATTGCCGTTTTCTTCGTCTGCGAGAGTCCGGGACTCTCCTTCTTAGAAAATACCTTTTTATGCGCCTTCTTGTAGCAGTGGATGCAGAAATCCTCGCAGTTGTTGAGGGCCATGTTATACTCATGGTGAAACTTTCCGGCACCCCGCTCCGCCTTTTTCATCTCCTTATAGGCACGCAGCATAATCGCATTCCCATGCGTAGAACTCTTGGGAGAGCGGTGCAGCTTGACCTCTTCACCCGCTGCGAAGCGGGCGAGCGATTCCATAACAATGGTAGACTTCTTCGCCTTCTTCTCCATGCCGGAGAAGTGAATGACGAAGCCATCACCGATATAGATGCCCATGTGGAAGTAGAGCAGTCCGGGAGCATCCTTAAGGTCGCGCTTGAGGATAGCACCGATAGGGTAATCGCTCATGATCTATACTCCGTTTAAAAGGAATAATGAAGGGGTTATGTGCCGCGCTTCGCCGGTTTACCTACGACCCGCTAGAGGGCGAGCGCGACTGATTGGTGAACTATAGCGCCGCAAAGTACGGCTGTCTGGTTTCGAAAAATGAAAAAAACTGGGTCGCTTTGGCGACGCACGGGACGCTGGAGCGTGGGAGCGGGGGAAAGTGGGAAAGTGGTTTGCCGTAGGAGCACTCTCAGGCGCGACCGGCCCGCCGTGGGGCATCTAGCGAACAAGATAGCGCGAGCGATGCGGCTAGGATTTCTGTAAAGAGGTGCTATGTACCAGAGCGTTGTGGATAGAGCGGGGTAGCGGTTCGCGCAGTGGCTGGAGGTTACGCGCAGCGGCGGAGAGGGGGAGGGGAGAGCGCACGAAGCAGAGGTCGCTTTCCGTGTTGTAGCCAATGCTAACCGCTGCGCCCTCTGCTCCATCCAGTGCCTGGTGGTAGGTGGTGATCGACCAGTGCAACTGCAATACCATTTTACTGCCCTGGTCTTCCAGCTCGGCGATATAGGCCGGATAATTATCAATTTTTTTGCCGGATTCGTGGAAAAACGTGGTGGTGATCAACCCGGAGCCTTGCGGGCAGAGGGTGTGCGACTGCCAGATCTCGCGAGCGTAGTGGTCGTAGCTATTGACATAGAGCTTGTGAACTTGCGAGAAATCCTCTTCATCGCCATGCTGTTGCGCAAAGTAGTACTCGACAAAATCCCTTGTCCGCACAATATGTTTCTGCCGGTCACCGCGCCACTTCAGATCCAGCGCTTCACCCACTTCGCGGCTGGTCTGGTAGTAGTAGAACTGCTCTTGGTCAGTCAAATAGTGGTCATGAATAAGGATCGGGCTGTTATCGCCGTAGCGCTGCGCCATCTGCTGAATCTCGCGATCCCCCTGCTCCATCGCCTCGGCCAAGCTCCACTGCTGGAGATCAACATCTTTTTCAAAATGCAGAAAGCAGGGAAAAAAGCGCAACTCAGCGGTAAAATTGGTCGCTCGATTGACCGGGCAGGTGTTGCAGCCACGGGCGCAGGTGCAGTGTTGCAACTCCAAAATCAGCTCGCTCTCTTGGTAGCGGTAGAGATCGCGGCGAAAGCTCTTTTCCAGAAGAGTGATTTTATCGCCAAGGCTCTCGCGCAGCGTCTCCAGGCGGTAGAAGTAGCGGTATAGGTGGCGCAACTTGGGGGTCAGCAGCAGCTCCAGAAACTTGACCCGAGTGATTCCCAAGTGCAGTGCTTCGTCGAGAATCGCCTGAATGGCAGCGGGGGAGCTGTTTAGTCCCTTGAGAAGAACAATGTTTAACTTCACCGCAATCCCCGCCGCTTGCAGTCTGCCCAGGTTGCCCCGCACCCGCGCTAGCTCATGATTGCGCAACTCCCGCTTGGGGCTTACGATCTGCTGGTAGGTCGCACCGTCGAGCGAATGCAGCGAAAGATTAAATCGCACGGTTTGTGGATAGCGCTGCAAGCGCTCTAGCAACGAGTCGGTTAGCCCCAGACCGTTGGAGACAAAGGTGATCTCTGGTAGGTAGTGAATCGACTCCATATAATCCAGGCAGGCGATGATCTTTTTGGGCTGAAGCAGCGGCTCGCCCCCGGTAAAGGTGAAGTCGTCAAAACCTTTCTCTGCCAGTTGGTCGAGCAGCCGAAAGAGCGCCTGATCTTCGACACGGCTTCGCGCCCGCCCCATTTCCATCCCCTCTTCGTGACAGAAAAAGCAGCGGTAGTTGCACTCTTCGGTAATCGAGAAGCGCACGGCACGCTGATAGTGTACGCGCTTGGTAAAGTGGTGGGAATCGCTCGGGGTTGGTTGGTAGCCGAGTCGCTGCAAGCGGAGTGCGTAGGTGGCGGGGATTGCGGCGGGGAACTGAACGGTGATCTGCTGGATGCCCTGGTCACCTAGCTCTTTTTCTAGGGCGACGAGCGTGGTTAATGGGTCGCGATCTCCGAGGTCGATGACCCGGATGGTGGCCTGCTGTGCTTGAATGTCGGCTGGGTGGTGCAGCATTCTGGGGTTGCCTGTGTCCGTTTTAGGAAGCAATTATTGGCTCATTTTAGGCGCTTTTTATGCCAAGATGTGCTGGTTGTTCTCCTCTGGGGTGCCGGTGCGCCGCTTCCGTGGCGTGTCGGCGTGCAGAAGCGCTGGAGCAGGGGAACGCTCCAAACGCCTTCGCGGGGGGGGGGAGAAAAGTCTTAATCCCTTCTTCATCAGGGCACCTACTCAAACTGATCACTGTGGGATATC
>SLIM01000242.1 GCA_007135625.1 Gammaproteobacteria bacterium | reverse complement strand
TTGGAGAGCCAGTTGCCGAGAGCGGGTACCGTGAGGTCGAAGACCTCCTCTTCACCGGCAGGTTCGATGGCGGTAATGCGATCCCAAAAGAGGTCGTCGCTAGAGGCTTTTTGTAGGGTTTTTATCGCCCCCTGCGGTTCAGGCAGACTACGACAAATCGCCACCCGATCTCCCGGCGTGAGTTCGGCGAGACGCTGCCAGCCGCTGTAGGTGAGTAGGCGATGGCGAGCGGTGCAGCGCAGGGTTCGCCCGCTGGCAAGGTGGAGGGTAAAGACCGGTTTAACTCCCACCGACCAGACCGCATCACTCTGTGCGCTGGTCACGCGGTGGTTGCTATCCAGAGCGAGAAGGTGGGGAGTCTGGCCGACCAGTTGACGAATTGCCACGGCGCGGCCATCGGCTAGCAAGACCTGGGTATCGCCCGTTACGCACTCGCGTAGATCCGACATCTTGGGCCGCTTGTCGGGCCGCTGCTCCAAGCTGCGGTTGAGCTGGGAGAGGGCGATAAGGGGGACATTCAGCTCTTTGGCGAGCGCCTTGAGCGAGCGCGAAATGGTGGAGATCTCATTGGTGCGGTTGTCGCCTTGGCCCGGCACCTGCATCAACTGCAAGTAGTCGAGTACGATTAGCGCCAGGTCGCCCTGCTCCCGCTTAAGCCGACGAGCGCGGGCGCGAACTTCGGTGGGACTGAGGGCGGGGGTGTCGTCAATAAAGAGGCTGGCTCCGGAGAGCAGGCTGACCGCTGAGGTGAGGCGCGGCCATTCGTCATCTTCCAGTTTGCCGGTGCGCACCCGGTGCTGGTCGATCCGCCCGAGGGAGGACATCATGCGCATGGCGAGCGACTCGCCCGGCATCTCCATGCTGAAGACGGCGACCGGTCGCTTCTCTTTAATCGCGACATGCTCGGCGATGTTCATGGCAAAGGTGGTTTTGCCCATGGAGGGCCGCCCGGCGACGATAATCAGGTCAGCCGGTTGTAGTCCCGAGGTCATGCCGTCAAAGTCGCTGTAGCCGGTGGCGACTCCGGTAATCGCTTCGTCTCGCTGGTAGAGGGTCTCAATGCGGTCTACTGCTTTGGTGAGGAGCGATTTAATCGCTTGAAAGCCGCCGCCGCCACGCGCCCGCTGGTCGGCAATCTCAAAGACCCGCCGCTCGGCCTCATCGACCAGCTCATCACTACCGCGCCCGCCGGGGTTGAAGCCTTCGTCAGCAATTTCGTTGCCGACCCGAATCAATTGGCGCAGAATTGAGCGTTCGCGCACGATGTCGGCGTAGGCGCGAATGTTGGCGGCGCTCGGGGTTTCGCGGGCGAGGGTGGCGATATAGTTAATGCCACCAGCATTTTCCAGTTGACCGGCGGCATCGAGCGCTTCGGAGAGGGTGATAATGTCGCAGGGCTTCCCCTCATTGATCAACTTGCCGATAAGCTCGAAGAGGAGCTGGTGCTCTTTGCGGTAGAAGTCTGCGCGTACTAAGCGATCTGCGATTTGGTCCCAGGTCTGGTTGTCGAGCATCAGTCCGCCAAGAATCGACTGCTCGCTCTGAATCGAGTGGGGGGGGAGGCGCAGGAGGTCGGGGCTGTGGTCGTACTCCAACGGGGGGGAGGCTTCCGGTGGATACATGGGGGGTGGCTCCGGTCAGAGGATCCGTGCAGTACATGGCGAGGGAGGGCGGCGGGAGAGGTGCCGCCCTTTGGGCGATTAGCGCATTGGATATGCGCCTAGTTTTCGGTGACGACGTGCAGGCGAAGAGTGGCGTCAATGTCGGAGTGGAGGTGCAGGGTGATCGCAAACTCTCCAATGGTATGAAGCGGGCCGTTGGGCAGGCGAACCTGTTTTTTGCTCACTTCAACCCCGGCTTCGGTGCAGGCCTTGGCGATATCGGCAGCGCCTACTGAGCCGAATAGACGGCCTTCATCTCCCGCTTTGCGGGCGATGGTGATCGACATCGCCTCCAGCTTCCCTTTGCGGGATACGGCGGCGGCCATGGCATCGGATTCATGCCGCTCCAGCTCGGCACGGCGTGCGTCGAAGGCGGCGATGTTCTCTTTGGTGGCGGCTACGGCGCGACCGGTCGGCAGCAGAAAGTTGCGGCCATAACCGGATTTGACGTTTACCTTGGTGCCAAGTCCACCGAGATTCTCAACTTTCTGTAGTAGAATAACTTCCATCGTAGTATCCCCTGAGTTCAGGTGTTAATCGTGGGGGGGCCTGTCGCTATCGGAAGGCGGCGTTACTGCCGCCAGACGACCCCTGAAATCGAGCCAGACGTCTGCCAAGCCGGCAGCCGCCAAAAGGGTGATGATCTGCGCCGGGGCGATCACCATGAGCAGGTACATGCTCACCAACCAGCCGCTATGCAGGGCGCGTATTCCTGCCGCTCCGTGGACCAGTGCCAGCCCCTGAATAAAGCCACCAAAGAGTACCAGTAGGGCTAGGTAGTCGAGGGCACCAACCGAGTCACCCGGCATTAGCAGGGTGGCGATGATCACCGCCATGCCTACCGCAGCCGCCCGCTTGGGCAGTCGCAACTGGTGGAACTCCTGGCGGAAGCCGCCGGGGTTGTAGAGCATCGCCTGCCACCAGCGGCCTAGCAGTAGCGCAAACAGGATCTGCAAAAAGTACCCCGCCGCCAAGCCGCCGGTCATCCACTGCGCCATGACGTTCATTAACTGCTCAGTCCCTTCGGCATCCAGCAGTTGCGCTTGCAGAATCTGCTCCTCGACCGGCTGGAGTACCTCGCGCCACTGGGCGGTCGGTTCGCTGAACCAGACGAGATGAAACAGAATAACCGCAACCCCGAACCCCATCGCCAGTAGCAGCGAGCGGGCGAGCGAGCCGCTAGTGCGTAGCCAGAATGCCACGAGCAGCACCGGGATCCACTGCAACAGCAGGTAGCCGCTCACAGCAAAGCCGTTGCTCACCACCAGAAAGCCGAGCAGTCCGCAAGCGAGTGCGGCGTAGAGCAGAACGTCAAAGCCTGCTCGCAGCCCTTTGCGCAGGGTCACCAGTGCCAGGCCGGCACTGGCCAGCAGGGCTACCGGGGGGAACGCCAGGCTCAAAACTCCGAAGCCACTGACCCCCATCACCGCACGTGTGCGGCTGCTCATGAGAAATTCGGCAAACAGGCGCATTAGTCCAGACCGTTGGTGAATGAGATGGCGCGGCAGGTGGCGTTTAGTGTTTGTCGGTATAGGGCAGCAGCGCTAGGTAGCGGGCGCGTTTAACCGCAGTGGCTAACTGGCGTTGGTACTTGGCCTTGGTGCCGGTGATGCGACTCGGCACAATTTTGCCATTTTCGCTGATGTAGGCCTTCAGCAGGTTGAGATCTTTGTAGTCGATCTCGGTGATTCCCTCGGCGGTGAAGCGGCAGAATCTTTTGCGACGAAAAAAACGGGACATGGTATTACCTCAGAGTAGGCGAGCTGTTAAGCAAGGTGGAGCGGAGTAGGGAGGAGGCGCAATGGCTACTCTTCTCCCTCCTCGTCATCATCACCTCGATGATCACGCGAGCGGTCATCTTCCCGCTCATCCTGACCGCGCATCAGTGGGGAAGGCTCGGTGACCGGCCCTTTGGTCTTAATGATCATGTTGCGCAGCACTGCATCATTGAAGCGAAAGGCGTTTTCCAGCTCTCCCAGGGTCTCCCCATCGCATTCTACATTCATTAGAATGTAATGTGCTTTGTGTAGCTTCTGGATCGGGTAGGCCAACTGGCGACGGCCCCAATCCTCTAACCGGTGGATCACGCCACCACTGCTCTCGATGGTGGCGCGGTAACGCTCCACCATACTGGGTACCTGCTCGCTCTGATCCGGGTGGACCATAAAAACAATCTCATAGTGTCTCATGTAGACTCCTTGTGGATTAAACAGCCTCCCGCTGGCAGCGGTAAGGCAAGGAGAGGTAGCGACGGATATCGCTACCGCAAAGGGACGGCATGATACACCGAATCGCTGGGCGTAAGCAATTGGAGTTTGGGAGGGGTTTTTGAGGTGCGAGGTTCTTCGAGGTTCGAGGTTCGAGGTTCGAGGTTCGAGATGCGAGGTTCTAGGTGCGGGGTTCGAGATGCGAGGTGCGAGGTTCTAGGTGCGAGGTGCGAGGTGCGAGGTGCGAGGTTCGGGGTGGCTTGGTGCCGAGGCTCCGCCTCGCCACCTCGTCTAGCGGATCTGCCGCGAGTCGGGCGCGAAGTCCGACCCGGATAAAGGGCTACGAGGAGATAATCCCAAAAGGGCTACGAGGAGATAATCCCAAATGGCTTGAGGGTTGCGAGCAGCACAATCGCCACCAGAAAAATCACCGGGATCTCGTTAAACCAGCGGTACCAGATGTGGCTGTGGCGGTTGCGGTCTACTGCGAAGTCACGCAACAGTACCCAGCAGTAGAAGTGGTAGATGCAGAGCAGCAGAATCAGCAGGAGCTTCAGTTGCAGCCACCACCAGGAGCTGTAGGCCTGCCAGGCATAGTCATAGAGCAGCCAGAACCCGAGAATGAGGGTAATAACTCCTCCGGGCGTAGTGATTCCGTAAAAAAGCTTACGCTCCATCACTTTAAAGCGCTCTTTGCTGATCTCATCATGACTCATCGCATGGTAGACATAGAGCCGGGGCAGGTAGAAAAGCCCTGCAAACCAGGTTACCATAGTGATCAGATGCCAAGCCTTCAGCCACATGCCAATAGTCCTCTTGGTTAGAACGTAATATTCGTACAGCTACTACCGCGCCTAGGGATCGAATAGGGAGTTCCAGTATACACGCAAAGGGCGGAGAAGGGGAGGGGGCGAACGGTCTGAAGGCTGTTCTACGAAATGGATTGAGGCTGTGCTACGCTCACGGCTCTTCTTCACTCGGGCCTTGGCCATCCTTCCGGTCAATACCTTGATCGGAAAGCGTCAAGCGGGGCATTTCGCCCCAAGGACTCAGCCACTTACGGCGGGACTTTCGCTGTGAGCGGTCAAGGTGGCCGGAATG
>SLIM01000076.1 GCA_007135625.1 Gammaproteobacteria bacterium | reverse complement strand
TGGGCGCTTTTTTGTCATCCTCCTCCTTGGGCTTGAAGTAGTCGATGTGGAAGCGCAGGACGTTGCCATCTTCAATGGCGTGGGTGATGGTGTAGGCGTGGAGCTGTTTTTGAAAGAGGTCTTCGGTGGTCTTCAGGGAGGCCTGGTTTTCCTCGATCTTCTGCTGGGCGGCGTTTTCCTCGAAGATGGGGGTGCCGGTGAAGCCGAAGAGCTGGGCCTTGGGGAAGAACTCTTTAATTGCCTTGTGGTTGTCGCCGAACTGGGAGCGGTGGCACTCGTCGAAGATGAAGGCAATGCGGCTCTCTTTTAGGGCTTTTAGCTGCTCCTTGTAGGTGGGCTGGCCGTTTTTGCTGCGCTGCTTGTTGCGCTTGCTGTTTTCATCCAGGGCGAGGCCGAGCTTTTGGATGGTGGTGACAATCACCTTGTCGGCGTAGTCCTCGGAGAGCAGGCGGCGCACGAGGGCGGCGGTGTTGGTGTTCTCTTCAACGCAGCCCTCTTGGAAGCGGTTGAACTCCTCGCGAGTCTGCCGGTCGAGGTCTTTGCGATCCACGACGAAGAGGCATTTGACGATGTCGGGGTTGTCCTTGAGCAGGGTGGATGCCTTGAAGGAGGTGAGTGTTTTGCCGCTGCCGGTGGTGTGCCAGATGAAGCCGTTGCCGCTATCTTGCTGGATGCAGGTCACCAGATGTTTTACCGCATAGACCTGATAGGGGCGCATCATCAGCAGCTTCTGCTCGCTGGCGATAAGCACCATGTAGCGGCTGATGGTCTGGCCGAGGGTGCATTTCACCAGGAAGGTGGCGGCGAAGTCGTCGAGGTGGGTGATCTTTTTGTTCGCCTCATCGGCGAATTGGTAGATCGGCAGGAAGCGCTCTTCGGCATTAAAGGTGAAGTGGCGGGCGTTGTTGTTGGCGAAGTAGTAGGTGCTGTCGCGATTGCTGACGATGAAGAGCTGAAGGAAGCAGAAGAGGGTTTTGCTGTAGCCGTTGCCGGGGTCGTTTTTGTACTCGACGATCTGCTCCATGGCGCGGCGTGGGTTGACGCTTAGGGTTTTTAGCTCGATCTGCACACAGGGTACGCCGTTGATGAGGATGACTACATCGTAACGGTGGTGGCTGTTGTCGGTGTTGATGCGCAGTTGGTTGACGACTTCAAAGCTGTTTTTGCACCAGTCTTTGAGGTTGACCAGGGTGTAGTTTAGCGGCGTGCCGTCGTCGCGGCTGAAGGCGTTGATTTGGCGCAGGTGCTTGGCGGCGGTGAAGACGTCGGGGGTGACGATCTCGTCGAGCAGGCGGGCGAATTCGCCATCGCTGAGGCGCACGCGGTTGAGGGCCTCGAACTTTTCGCGAAAGTTCTGCTCCAGCGCGGCGCGGTCGGTGATCTCCGGGCGGCATTCGTATTTCAGCTCCGTCAGTGTGTTGATGAAGCTCTGTTCGATCTGTTGTTCCGTCATTTCTGGTACTCTGCAATCTTGATATTGCCCTTCGTGTCCGATGATACGGGTAAATCTCCACAAACAGCCGAGCGAACAACTTCATTGGAATTGATCGGTGTCTGCGTGGCCTACCACTCCTCCTACCGCATTCGGTAACGCTGCACCCAATGTAATGGTACCACTTGTCAAGGTGGCGGCGTGTATGTCTCTCATCTTCTGGGTGAATCCTCTCGATTAAAGAGGACTCAAAAACCACACCCAGATGGCACTCAGCCACTCAACAAGCGATCCCCTAGAATCACTTTGCGATTCACGGCAAAGCTGGCAGCTCCAGTGCCTTGAGAAACGCATTGTGCTTGTGCGTCGCTCTCTGAATAGCCGCCTCCGTCTCCAACAACTCGGCATGCGTCGCCTCTAGGCTGATCTCGTCCTCGGCCACCGCCGTGCTGATGTAACGGGAGATATTGAGGTTGAAGTCGTTCTTTTCGATCTCGGCCATCTCTACCCGGCGGGCGTAGCGGGGCTCTTCCTTGCGGAACTGGTAGGTGTCGATGATCTTGGCGATGTGTTCTTCCGCCAGTTGGTTCTGGCGCTTGCCCTTCACAAAATGCTCGGCAGCGTTAATGAACAGCACGTCGTCGGGTTTCTTGCATCTCTTTAGCACTAGAATGCAGACCGGGATGCCGGTGGAGTAGAAGAGGTTCGCGGGCAGGCCGATCACGGTGTCGATGTGGCCATCTTTCAGCAGCTTGGTGCGAATGCGTTGCTCGGCACCGCCACGGAATAGCACGCCATGCGGCAGGATGATCGCCATCACGCCCTCCTCCTTCAGGAAATAAAAGCCGTGGAGCAAGAAGGCGAAGTCGGCGGCAGATTTGGGGGCGAGGCCGTGGTTCTTGAAGCGCACGTCGTCGCCCATGGCGTCGCTGGGTTCCCAACGGTAGCTAAAGGGCGGATTGGCGACGATGGCATCGAAGCTCGGCCTCTTCGCCGGGTTCAGCTCGCGCAGCATGTCCCACTCATTGGTCAGGGTGTCGCCGTGGTAGATCTCGAACTCAGTGTCCTTCACCCCGTGCAGCAGCATATTCATGCGGGCGAGGTTGTAGGTGGTGATGTTCTTCTCCTGGCCGTAGATCTTACCAATGCCCTGCGGCCCCATGCGTTTGCGCACATTGAGCAGCAGCGAGCCGGAACCGCAGGCGAAGTCCAGCACACTTTCCAGCCGCTTTTTGAGGCCGGTTTTCGGATCCTGGCTGTCGAGCGTGACGATGGTGGAGAGGATGTCGGAGATCTGCTGCGGGGTGTAAAACTCCCCCGCCTTCTTGCCGGAACCGGCGGCAAACTGGCCGATCAGGTATTCGTATGCATCGCCCAGCGCGTCGATGTCGGTGGAGAACTCACTCAGCCCCTCGGCGATTTTTTGAATGATGGTGCAGAGCTTGGCGTTGCGGTCGGCGTAGGTTCTGCCCAGCTTGTCGGAGCCGAGATTGATCTCGGAGAAGAGACCCTGAAAGGCGCTTTCGAAGGATTCGGTTTCGATGTATTTGAAACCGGCTTGCAGCGTGGTGAGCAGCTCGTCGTTTTGGGTGCGGGCCAGGTTGGCGATGCTGTTCCAGAGGTGCGCTGGCTCGATGACGTAATGGACCTTGCGGCGCATCTGTCCCTCGAAGTCCTTGATGTCATCCGGGTTCTCTTTATACCAGAGTTGCAGCGGCGTCGCTGCCCCGGTTTTTAGCGAAACATCTGCGGGAAGAACGGGATAATCCCGCCCCAGCTCCTTCTTGGCCGCTATCTCGTAGTTGTCCGAGAGATAGCGCAGGAAGAGGAAAGAGAGCATGTAGTCGCGGAAATCGTCGGCGTTCATCGCCCCGCGCAGTTGGTCGGCAATACCCCAGAGGGTCTTGCCCAGTTGTTTTTGGTTGGTGTCGTTCATGGCTTCTGTCGCTTTTTTAGTGTGTTTTCTAGGGCTTGCAAATCAGCCTCGTCTTGGTTGTCGGCTGCCTGCGCTTCATGCGCTTTGCGGCGCTGGTCATAGTCGAGATAGAGGGCGCTCGTCTTGGTCTGCATCTGTTCATGGCTGATGGAGCCAGCATGGGCCAGCAGCGGGAAGCCGTTGGCGGTGATGAGCTGGTCTACGTTCTCCTTCCAGAAGCTCATGCGCGTCTCCTGCTTGCTCTTGGCCCGCAGTTCGGCGGTTTCCAGAAAGATCACCACCAGCCGGTTTAGGGTGTCGATTTCATCCTCGGTCAGGTAGTTTTTGGCCACGACAATATCGGTCTTGCGTACCTTGTTGCCCTTCCAGGTGAGCAAGCCGAAATGCGGATCGGCAGGATTCGCCCGAGTGGTAATGAGTTCGGCTGCGGTCTGCTGCGTTACGGCGAAGATCAAAAGGTTCTGCACCGTGGCAAAGAAAACCTGCGTGGCCTTGTCCGTCTTGTCGTAGTCGCTGGAGAGGGCCAAGAGGTCGCGCACCTTCTGATAAAAGCGCTTCTCGGAGGCCCGGATGTCGCGGATGCGCGCCAGCATCTCGTCGAAGTAATCCGGGCGACCATCCGGGTTCTTCAGGCGCTCGTCGTCCATCACGAAGCCCTTGGTCAGGTACTCCTTCAGGATGGTCGAGGCCCAGCGGCGGAACTGCACGCCGCGCTTTGATCGCACGCGGTAGCCCACAGCCAGAATGGCGTCGAGGCTGTAGAGCGTGAGGGATCGCTGCACCTCTCGCCCGCCCTCGATTTGAACTACCGAGGATTCCTCGGTAGTTGCCTCCCGGCTCAGTTCCCCGTCTTCATAGAGGTTCTTGAGGTGCAGCCCCACATTGTCCGTGCTCACATCAAAGAGCTGGGCCATCTCCCGCTGAGACAGCCAGACGGTTTGATCCTTGGCTCGTAGCTTGATCTGGCTGCGGCCATCTTCCGTGGTGTAGAGGATCAGCTCGGTCATTCCTGCCTCCCTATCAGCCAACCCTTACCCTTACTTGTCAGTCGGTATTTCTGAAGGCGGCTGCGGGGTTTATCCGGGATGGTCATTTCGATAAAACCTCGATCCAGCGCGGGATGCAGGTAGGCTTCGCGGAAGTGGTCTTCATGCTTCAGGCCCAGTGCAGATTGAATATCCTTTCGCGACATCTCCCCTATGATCACATTCAGAAGCTTCTGGACTTCCCCGGCGACTTCGTGGGTGACTTCGGGAGTTACCTCCCCGGCAAACCCCTCATGCACCGGCAAGCGGATCAAAAACGAACTGCGCTCGCCGTCACTTTCAAAACGCGGTTCGGGTGAACCGTTGGCTTGCATCACGCGCAACACCTTGGGAATGCCGGTGGAACGGCCTTCGGTGAGGTCCAGTTCTTTCAGAAACTCGCCGATACGGCGGTTGCGATAGCGGCGGCTAACAGCGCGGCCTGATTGCAGATCTTCCATGCGAATGGAACGATCCGGGCCGGGACAACTCAGCACCAGCAGCTCTTGCGGGGTGATGCGCACCTCAATCGGCTCGCGGATTTCATAGCGGTGATACACCGCATTCATCGCCCAACGAAGTGGGTCGGCGATG
>SLIM01000272.1 GCA_007135625.1 Gammaproteobacteria bacterium | reverse complement strand
GCTGCGAGCAGCGGAGCGAAGAGCAGTAGCAGCAGCGTAAAAAACTTTTTCATAATTAAATATCCCTTTTAGTGACCGCCGCGCACGAGGCGAACGCTACGGCGAGTGCTTTTTTCCCAAGTGTAGGATGTGCCGTAAATGAAGTCAACAAACCAAGCATGATTCTGGTTTCTTGCGGAGGGTGTTGCCGTCCAAAACGTCCGGCGTTGCGGCTCTATGATGCTGTTCTCCACTCTGCTCATCTCCTCTTCATCACGGTACACATCACTCAGGGAGAAGGGAAGAGCAGCAAAATAGATGTCTCGATCTTGTAGCTTAAAGAGAGCCATCACCCGTTCGTAAGAGAGAATACTTTCCAACTCCTTGACGGTGGGGAGTCGCCAGTCGCGGAAGCCACACAACCCTTCTCGGTTCACACGAGCGACATAGGCGTGGGTGTTGCAGTAGGTGCTGGGTTCGTTCCACTGCCTGCCATAACAACCCTCTCCACCAGGATCCTGATTGCCGACATGGCCACCATTGGTGCTTGCATCTGGATTGTACCAGCTAAAGGTATCTTTCCAGTAAGAGTAGTGAAAAGAATAGGCAATCTTCCCTTGCCACATCAAGCCAGTCGTTTGGTCAGAGAAACAGATCTCTTTCGCTGGACTATACTCTTTGCCGTCATGGCTATGAAAGGTATGGGCGAGCCGATCCTTACGATATTCCGCATCTTGTTCACGATAATTCTCTTTCGGGCAGACCCCAAAACCGTTTTCATCAATACGGTATCGCTCCTCATCATCTGGTGAGAGACCCGAGGAGCAGCGCCAAATCCCAGTATCACTCACCTGTAAAGAGGAGAGGGTACGCGCATGAAAGTTGGCCCCTGCCCGAATCGTGACCGGGGCGACAATCCGAATCTGGTTAGAGATCAGGGTGACTTGGGAGTCCTTATTAGCCTCAATGTGGCTGCCGAGCTGAATATCTCCGGTCGTGGTGCAGCGAAATTGATCCCCTTGCCCCCAGCTTCCACTGGCCACCGTTGCGCTCGCCCCTCCGGCGCAGTCACCGGTGACAATCGGAGCCTGCGCCAGCAGCGGGCCGGGGAGGAGTACGAGCAGGGCAAGTAGCGCCCGTTGGGTGTTGCAAGGCAGCATGTTTCTGGTCCCTCTGTTGCGAAGCAGCATGTTCCTAGTCCCTGTGAGTCATCGAATGGGCTTTCATTGTAGGTTGCGTTTTACCTTTCGTCAATGGGTTGCGTCGATCTCTTTAGAATGGAGTGCAGAAGAGAGAGGGCAGAGGAGAGGGCAAGGGCGCAGCGTGATGATGGTCGCCTCCAGCAGTACGGTTTTTCCGCTGCCGGGGGAGGATCTCAGGCTGATGGCGAATACCCACAGCCACCAACCAATAACCGCTGCATAACCGCGAACAAGGCGAAAGTTAAGAGACTTCTCCGTTTTTCACGCCTTTGGCGGGTTTCGCTATCCTTCCTCACTGCACCTCATCTCCACCTCGCTACCTAACGCCTGCCGGCCAGGCTCTGCCTGAGAGCTAACAGGTTCAATAGTCACGCACGAAGCGGACGCGAAGCCCCTCGTCCATCCGGTGCAGGAGGGAGCGACCATCCTCGGAATCGACCGTCCATGCACGTCCCCACGTCTCCATCCTGGTTGGCCAGTCAGAATTATCATCGACTTGCCATCTGGCACAGAACGGCTCACCTATATCGGGATGGCAGGTGTGCGGCTGCTCGGCATCTGGGCAGGTGGGCGGCTCTCCTGTACAGCAGATAAGTTCTGGTTGACCAGTAGCGCTAGTAGCGTCTGGGGGGCAGGAGAGGGAGAAGACACCACTTTCGCCATCGCAGCTCGGTGTAGGTGGACTGCGATCTAGATCATTACAGAGCAACTCTTGCCTCTCTGGGCAAAGCTCATCTTCGGGAAATTCCCATTTTGGAGGAAGTGCGTTGCCTTCGTCATCCACGATATCTGCATTGCTATCCGTGCATACTAGCTCCGGCGGATCTAATTTCTGACAACAATTTGGACGCAACCCGTTAATACTTCCGCAATATAAAGAAGATGGTTCTGTACTCTTAGGATTTTGATCACACACCAGCAACGCAATGCTAGGGGGACAAGGCTCCCAATCACCTCCGTCAGCACATGCCATAGGATCTTGAATCGGTACCGGGATATGGGGCGAAGCCGACCAGTAGCGCCAGAAGCGAATATTATAGGTTATGCCGGTTGGAACCGTGTTGGGAAAGAGGTTATAATTGATCGCCGGATTGAGACAGCGCTCTTCGACGATAGAGCGCAGCTCCTTAATAGTGGGCAGCCGCCACCCCTTGTTTTCCCGTGCCGCGAGGTCGCGAGCATCGCTTAATGCCAGCCTCCAAGTGCGGGTATCGAGGCTTCCGTGCTGGCAGTCACTGCCGCTCAGTCCCAGTGGACAGCGCTGCCAGACCAAGCCGGTGAGTAGATCGACAACCTCGTTACCGTCAATACGAAAACGCTCACTCGGGGTCGATTCCGGGATGGTGTTCCAGCAGGTTTGTGCCGCGAGCAGCGGGGCGAAGAGCAGTAGCAGCAGAAGTGTAAAAAACTTTTTCATGGTAAATATCCCTGTTTAGTGACCACCGCGCACAAGGCGAATGCTGCGGTGAATCTCTTTTTCTCCGATACGTGATTCGCCCTCAATGAAATCAACAAGCCAGGCATAATGCCGACTCCTTGCCGCCGGGGTTGCTGCCCAGAAAGTTCGATGATGAATCTCATACAACATGTTAGCGTGCTGATAGATGTCATCTAAGGAGTGGGGGAGCGCAGCAAAGAAGAAGCTTCCATGCTCCGGGTCTGGCTGGGACATAACCTTCTCATAGGAGAGAATGCCCTCCAGCTCCTTGATAGTGGGAAGTCGCCAGTCGTGGAAGCCACACAGCCCCTCTCGATTTACGCGAGCAACGTAAGCGTGAGTGTTGCAGTAGGTGCCGGGTTCGTTGGGCTGGTAGTTGTAACAGGTCGGCCCGGGATCCTGCATACCGCTACTTCCACCATTGATGGCCGCATCGGGATTGTACCAGGTAAAAGTATCGTTCCAGCGGGAGGGGCGGAATTCATAGGAAATCTTCCCTTCCCACATCAGGCCAGTTGTATTATCCGTCAGGCAGAGAGTTTTGGGGGGAAAGTTAAGCTCAGGCACCCCATCGGTACCTTCGATGCGGGTGAAGTTAGTGGCCAGTTGGTCTCCGCGAAACTCGGCATCTTGTCTACGAAAGTCGGGCTGTGGACACTCGCCAAACTCGCCATTGGACAGAATCGGCAGCGGCAGACCCGAGGAGCAGCGCCGAATCCCAGTATCACTCACCCGTAAAGAGGAGAGGGTACGCGCATGAAAGTTGGCCCCTGCCCGAATCGTGACCGGGGCGACGATCCGAATCTGGTTAGAGATTAGAGTGACTTGGGAGCCATTACTAGCCTCAATGTGGCTGCCGAGCTGAATATCTCCGGTCGTGGTGCAGCGAAACTGCTCCCCCTGCCCCCAGCTTCCACTGGTCACCGTTGCCCGCGCCCCTCCGGCGCAGTCACCGGTGACAATCGGCACCTGCGCCAGCAGCGGGCCGGGGAGAAGCAGCAGCAGGGCGAGCAGCGCTCGGGAGGTGTTGCAAGGCAGCGTGTTCCTAGTCCCTCGGTTGTGAAGCAGCATGTTCCTAGTCCCTATGAAGCATCGAATGGGCTTTCATTGTAGGTGGCGTTTTACCTTTCGTCAATAGGTTGCGTCGATCTCTTTACCAGCGCTATAGAATCGGGAAGAGCGCCGCGTGCTGCCGCCGCCTTACGCCGCGCTCCCGCCGACCACCAAATGCGGCACGCCCCCTCGTCCGAAACCATGCACGGGCCAATGGGATTGCGCGGTCGGCAGGGGTTGCCGTAGAGGCGGCACTGGTCGGGGTAGATCCGTCCCAGCACCACCTGGGCGCAGTCACAACCGGGGGGCATTGCGCCGTGGCGGTGGCGCTCTTCGGCGGCCAGTTCGGGGTAGCGGGCGCGGGCATCGTGGTGGCTCCAGGCGGGGGCGAGGTGGTAGCCGGAGTTGGGGATGATGCCAATGCCGCGCCAGTTGGCATCGCCGATACGGAAGGCCTGCTCCAGGCAGTGTTTCGCTCCGGGATTGCCGCCGGGGCGGACGACTTGGGGGTAGCAGTTGTCGAGAAAGGGGCGGGCGGTGAGCTGTTGGCGGCGCAGCGAGTAGAAGGCGGCGAGCAGGCTGGCCGTTTCGAACCCGGCGACGGCGGCGGGGAGCTGGTGCTGCTGGACGACGAACGCCCACTCTTCCGGTCCCATGATGGTGGCGACGTGGCCGGGGGCGACTAGCGCATCAAAGCCGGGGGTTTCGCTGGCGAGCAGCATCGCCACCGCAGGCCAGGTGAGCCGCCCGGAGAGGAGGATGGAGAGGTTGTCGGGGACTCCCTGGAGGAGCATGGCGGCAATCGGGGCCATGGTGGTCTCAAACCCGGCGGCGAAGAAGACAACGCTGCGCTGGGGATTGGCGTGGGCGGTGGCGACCGCCTCTTGCGGGGAGGCGATGGGGCGAATCTCCCCGCCTGCTGCGCGGGCCTGCTCCAGGCTACGCGGCTCCCCCTTGGGGAGGTTAGTGGGAACCCGCAGCAGATCACCGAAGGCGACTACCAGCGCTTGGCGCTGGAGTGCCAGACGGATGGCCAAGACAATATCCTCTTCCGGGCAGACGCAGACCGGGCAGCCGGGACCAGGGATAAGCTCGATCTGCGGCGGTAGGGCGCGGCGCAGTCCGGCCAGGGTGATGGAGCGCTCGTGACCACCGCAGACGTTCAGAATACGCAGCGGGGCGCGGTTGTCGAGAGCGTGAATGCGCTGCAACCAGCGCTTGGGGTCGTTGCTGTTCACGGTTTTTCACCAAAAAATGGGGGAAAAGGCGGGGGTGGCGCTTCGTCTTCTTCACACCCGACAAGTGATTCCAGCTCCGTAAGCCAGGTATCAAATAGCGAGCAAACCTCACGCATTCGAGAAATACCGACTTCTTGGGCAATGGCAATGCCGGTGGAGATTTTCTTAAATCGCCTCGATAGACTCTCCAACCGCCGGGAAGGTGTTGTCGAAAAATCATCGTTGATTGCCTCCGGATTCGGGTATTCCCTCAGGATTTGATCAATTCTTTCCCGCTCCACTCCCAGATGAGATGCCAGGCAATCGGGGTTGCTAAAATATAATGCTTCTATCTCGTGCATGGAGACATAGGGAATAAACCGACTTGTAGGACGCTGACTTGGAAAGAGCTGCGTCACCTCCATAGCTGTTGCCTGATTGATAATCTTAGCCTTATTTGTGTGATTTGTCTGCTCTCTTGATTTCACATAGCCAGGCCAATCACTCTTTATGCCGTAATAGTCTACCATTAAGGTAATGCAGGTATCGGGGCGTTGCCAGAGATGCTCTCTAATATCATTTTTGGCACGGGAAAATCGAACATCGCCCCCTTTCTGCCCCTGTTTTGACAAAACAATAGGTGTCAGATAGATCCCCTGCACCGCCATATAAGGAGCCAAGACTTCCCTAATGAAACGCTGCTCCGTCTGCCCCTCCACCAGCACGACTACCTCTGCATAACTACTCATAGGCAACGCCTCCGGCGATAACATTCTTCACCCAAAGCTCGCCAATCGAATAGCTTTCCAGCCAAGCAGGATAGTCCTCCTGCCGGAGTCGCTCAAATGTTGATTGGCCATCTGATCGCTTTACCACCACGATATCCTCAATAGCAAAGTGATTCAGCAGCAGTGGTGATTGCGTGGCAATGACGATCTGGGTGCGTCTGGCGGCATCCTCAATTAACTCGTTGAGAATACTGATCGCCTCGGGATGCAGTCCTAGCTCGGGTTCATCAATGATGATGGTTGAAGGCGGAGTGGGCTGAAGAAGTGCGGTGGCAAGGCAGATAAAGCGGATTGTACCGTCCGACAAGTGGTAAGGTTGCATCGGATAGTCGGAGCCTTTGGCCCGCCATGAAAGCGCAACTTTGGTCTTCGGGCCAAATATCTGCGGTTCCAGTAGAAAATCGTCGAAAAATGGCGCAACGGCACGACACGCATTTCGAATATCGTTATAACTGAAGCGATTTTCATCCCGCAAACGGAGCAGAAAGGAGCCGATATTGGCCGCATCGTAGCGCAACACTCGGTTGTCTTCGATAATCTCGGCGTGGCGCATTGCTGCGGTGGGGCTGGTATCGTGGAAATGGTAGAGTTTCCAAGATTTAATTGCCTGCAACACGGCCTCGCTGTTTGCTGTCGTCTCATCGGCTAGAGAAAAATGCTCACCCGCTCCAGGCTTTATCGTGAAGCCATATTTTTCTACGCCAAAGTGGATGGAAAACAGCATTTCTCTAGTTGTCTTGCGTCCATTGTAGAGCAGGTCACTAATTCCTCCGCTGTCACGAATGTAATCGGTGAGCTGATCTTCAACAGAGGCTTGTAACAATCTAAAAAATGCGATCAGGTTACTCTTTCCAGCCCCATTGGCACCCACAAAAATATTCAGATTGCGCAACGCAAAACCATCGAGTTCGCGAATGGATTTAAATCCTTTGATCGTCAGTTTGTCAAGAGGTTTTACCATATTACACGCTTTCCAAGCTCCCTGCACGCTCTATAAGCCACTCTTTTAGGAGGAATGCGAATGGACATGATGGAGATGATGGACATGATGGTGAGAGGGCGGGGTGGTTGCCAGTTCGTTGCGCAGTGCCTCGACCTCGCTGCGTAGCCAGGTAAACCAGCCATTCAGGCCGTCGCTCTCCTGCGCTTTGACCGAGAGGGTGAGGAGCGGGGTGGTGCGGGCGAGGTTGCGCAGTGCCTGCTCGGCCCGCTGCGGGGAGAAGTCGCTGAGGTAGGGGAGCAGGTCGCTTTTGGTGAGTAGCACCAGGTCGGCGGCGCGGAAGATAATCGGATATTTAGCCGGTTTGTCATCCCCTTCGGTGACCGAGAGGAGGGTGACGTTGCGCTGCTGGCCGAGGTCGAAACCGGCCGGGCAGACCAGGTTGCCGACATTTTCGATGAAGAGCAGGTCGATCTCCTCCAGCGGGAGTTGATGCAGGGCAGCGTGGACCATGTAGGCATCGAGGTGGCAGGCGCTGCCGGTGGTGATCTGAATCGCCTCGACTCCGTGCTGACGAATCCGCTCGGCATCGTTTTCGGTCTCCAGGTCTCCCTCAATCACGGCGATGCGAAACTCTTCGCGCAGCGCGGTGATGGTCGCCTCCAGCAGTGCGGTTTTACCGCTGCCGGGAGAGGACATCAGGTTGATGGCGAACACCCCATGGGCGCGAAGATGGTCGCGGTTATGCGCCGCTTGGCGGTCATTTTCGCTCAACAGTCCATTGAGTACCTCAATCGCCTGCTGACCGCCGGAGGTGCGCTCCAGGCGACCCCCCTCAGCGACTAGGTGGCGGTTGCCTTCGGTTAGGTTGCATCCACAGCTCTCACACATTTTGTTTACCTTGTTGAGTAGTGCTAAAACCGACTTTCCGCACCTTGCCCTTATAACCCACTGATCCGAATAAAGTAGGATGTTTTTCCATAGTCATACTAAAAGGAAAACCATATTTTGAATCAGTGCGTTGCACAGGGGATGCGGAATGTGGGCTAAAAATGGCGGTGCGATCCTCGCTATCTCCCCTCCAGGAAGTTACGCAGCAGGTGGTGGCCCTGCTCGGTGAGGATCGATTCGGGGTGAAATTGCACCCCTTGCAGCGGGTAGCTGCGGTGGCGAATCCCCATAATCTCATCCACCTCGCCGTTCGGGTGGCAAGTCCAGGCGGTCACCTCCAGCTCTGCGGGAAGGGTGTGGCGGTCGATCACCAAGGAGTGGTAACGGGTCGCCTGAAAGGGGTTGGTAAGCCCGGAAAAAACGCCGCTATCGCAGTGATGGATGGGCGAAGTCTTGCCGTGCATCACCTCGCGGGCGTGGATCACATCGCCGCCGAAGGCCTCACCAATCGCTTGGTGTCCGAGGCAGACCCCGAGAATCGGGATCCGCCCGGCGAAGGCGCGAATGGCGGCGATAGAGACTCCTGCCTGTTTCGGGGTACAGGGGCCGGGGGAGATCATTAGCCGTTGCGGTTGCAGTGCTTCAATCCCCGCAACATCAATTTCGTCGTTGCGGTAGACGTGAACATCGCTCCCCAGTTCACCAAGGTATTGAACCAGGTTGTAGGTGAAGGAGTCGTAATTATCGATCATTAACAGCATGGCAGGGTACCGAGGGTCTCGTTGTGCAGAGGGCAGTGCTTGCGCTATTGTCCCACAGCCGCTCGCTCTGGAACAGAGGGGAGAGATTCTCGCGTACCGCCTCAAACGCTAGCGCCAGGAGGTATTCACCAAAGGCGAGAGGATGGGTTTCGCGCCAGGGGTCTCTTCCCAGGAATAGGGGTAGTTTTTGGTGCGGTGCGAAAACAGGTACACTTTAGCGCATAAAGTCTACCCGCGTCTAGTACGCGGGGGAGTTGATTATACAACTGTTTAAAAATGTTTGATTTTTTATTGGAGTAATGCCGTGCGTTACTGTCCGGAAGGCCGATCCGCAAACCAAGATCCCATGCGTAGCATAGTGTAGTGGTCGTGGGTCGAGTAGTCTGCGGGGGTGTAGCGCAGGTGCCGGGTTTCGGGGTGCCACTCTACCGGTTGGCCGGTGTAGGGGTGGCTGCTGTGGGGAAGTCTGGGGTGGTGCAAGTCGCTCGGTTGCTGTTCGCTGCTGCGCAGTTCTGCCTTCAGGTGGAGCAGGGTGAGCAGGCCGTTGACCTCGTGGGGCAGGAGGGCGTAGCGGGCGAGGTCGGGGGTGGCTATCTGGGCGATGACGATACCGCTGTAGTTGTAAATCCACTCCCACCAGGCGGGCTGTTGGTAGGGGTGCGGTGCGCCGCGTAGTGCCTTGCCGCTGGCGTAGTCAAGTTGTGCTAACTGGGTGAGGTCGGCGTAGGAGGGCCAACTGCGGTTGATGATTGCGTGGGGTTTGTAGGGCAGGATCGCTTGGGTCAGCCAGGCCGGTAGCGGAAGGGTGGTGCTGGCCTCACTGCCAAGGTGTAGGAGCTGCTCGGCGTGGCCGCGAAATTCGCTGCGCAGGGCCGCTTCGAGGGAGCGCTCGGCGCGGTTGAGGGGCGGTAGGTTGGTGATGGTATGGTAGAGCAGCGGCGAGGGTTCGGGGAGGTCGAGCAGGGCGGAGAGGAGGTGGAGTCCGTTGCTAAAGAGGCGCAGGGCGACGACTTTGGCGACTAGGGTATTGCTCTGTGCGAGTAGCATACGGCTAAATTGGAACTCCGCCTCCAGGATGGCGAGTACCTCGACTGCGTCGCCGCTGGCGAAGCGCAGGGCCAGCTCCAGGTGGAGGAGCTGTTGCAGTTGCACCAGCTCGCCGTAGTGTGGTGGCAGGGTGATGAGGAGTGGTGGCAGGGGGTCGTGGAAGTGGCGGTAGTGGTGGAGGTTGCGGTAGCGTTGCAGCCAGGGCTGGTGGTCGGCGAGGGTGGCGAAAAAGGGTTCGGGCTGAAGGTCGATCAGTTGCCAGCAGGACTCTTGCGCCCAGTTGCACACTCCGCTGATGCCGAGGGGAGTGCGTCGCTCCATGACCTGTTCTGCGCGTTGTTGTGGGTCGTCGCCCTCCGCCTCCGCCTGTTGCCACTGCTGTAGCAGATCCTGGAGTTGTCGCTCCCCGCTGGTGTGGGGATCTTGTCCGAGGGGTGCGGTTATCCCAAAAAGGGCAAAAAAGAGGTTTTCTTCGTCGGCAATCGGGACGCTTGCCGGGGCTAGCCAGGCAGCGGCGGTGGGGTGGAGTTTCTCATCGGGCCAGAGCAGGAGCAGGAGGGCGGCGAGGAGCGGAAGAGTCCATAAAAGAAGTGAAATCTTTCGTATCATAACAGGGGTTGTTCCTTGGTGTTCAGGGTGTTAGAGGAGTATGCTGTAGAAAAATCTAGTGTTTTTTGCGAAGTCGTGGTCTCTGCACTGCGCGCTCTCCGGTGTTGGATAGGGAGTTCTGTATGGTGCAATGGGTGTATTGTACGTAAGTGATGGCGTTATTTCAACGCGCCCCTACCGCCGAATCTCTTGGGGGCGAAGGGGGCGATGTGGTACCCTTGGTAGAAGGGCTACCCCTAGATAAACCGATACTATAGTAGTAATGAGGAGCAGAGTGCGATGAGTGATCGTGAACAGCAGGTCGAGCGTCAGGTTCTGATGGTTATGCGCCGACTGCTCGGGACTATTGTGAAAGAGACCACTCCACCACCAGGAATGCGTCACCCCCTCTCTGAAAACACCATTGAAGAGATCAAGATGGCCTTTAGCCTGATTGCTGCGCGTGAACGGGAGCTGGCCCAGGCGGCGGGAGTGAGCCAAGAGCGCCCCTACTACCGCGATGAGGAGCAGAGCGCCAAGGTGATTCCGATTACGAGCCTTAGTAAAAAATCAAAGGATTGACCGAGTAAAAAGTGCCGACGGTGCGGTGCGGGATGCAAAATCCGTATTATACTCTCCTCTTGACAGTGCTGCTGAAAAGGCGTACAATCCTCGCTCATACGATTGGGTTTTCGATCTTAATCGTAGAGTCCGCTTACCTTGAATTTTGCTTTTGACAAAGTAAATTGCGTTGTTTGCAGATATCTTTTGTAAGACACTTAAAGAGGATGGTTTGATCATGGTTGCTAATAGTTCACCAAAATATAATGATTCAAAAGGTTATATCGCCCTGCTCGGTTGGAGCCTGAATGCCATTGAAGCGGCTGCACGCTTTGATCGCCGCTATTTGGTCGTCGCCCCGGAGTGGGCTGAGGAGTATTGTCAACAACATAATATCCCTTATTTTGCTTGGAACTTTGAGCGGTTGAATGATCGCTCCATGGAGATTGCCGAACAGCTCAAAGAGATGGGCGTTGATGTCGCTCTCCCCCTCTTTGAGGAGACCGTCGAGTGGGCGGGGGCGATCAATGCGGTGCTGCTCAAAAACCCGCAACTTTTGGGTCAGTCGATGCTAATGCGTGACAAGTCGCTGATGAAGCGCCGTGCGCAGTTGGGCGGTATTCGTGTCGGTATCTTTGAAGAGGCCCATGACCGCGAAGATGTAGTGCGTTTTTTGCGCAGAGTGAACCAGACCCTGCTCAAGCTGGATGGCGACCCCAACGACCCGATTCACTTCAAAGCCTTTGATAAGGCGGGCTGCTTGGGTCACCGTGTTATCCGCACCCCGGATGAGGTCGATGCGATCCCTGAAGATGAGTTTCCCGCGCTAATGGAGTCTCATCTGGATGGCTGGGAGTTTGCGGTCGAGGCTTGGATCCATAAAGGTGAGATTGTTTTTCTCAACATCTCTGAATATGTCACGCTGGGGTATTCGGTGTTTGTGCCTGCATCGCCCGAGCTGGAGGCCTACCGAGGGCAGATTGAACAGCAGATCAAAAAGCTGATTAAAACCTTTGATATTGAGTTTGGACTGATCCATCCCGAGTACTTTGTTACCAGCGATGGCGAGATGTATTTTGGTGAGGTAGCCTATCGTCCACCAGGTTTTAAGGTGTTTGAGCTGCTGGAAAAGGTCTACGGCTTCAATGCCTACCAGGCGACCATGCTGGTTTTCGACCCCAAGGCTACGGCGGAAGAGGTGCGTGCTTTCTTTCCGAAAGAGGTGGTGGATGCCGATGGCTACGCCGGCTGCTTTGGGGTCTATCCACGCCGCCGCGTGGTGAGCAAGCTGGAGATTCCCGAAGAGACCGAAAACCACCCCTACTTCGATAGCCATGAGTTGACCGCGCCGCTCGAAGAGACGGTGACCAAGCGCACCGCCTTCGGTACCCACTGGGGATTGATCTATTTTACCGGCGCAGATGCTCATACCATGAAAGAGCTACTCAAGCATCAGGAAGGGTTGGATTTTTACGTTTGAACCGGTCTCTCTCCTGAGGCTCTATCTCTTTAATAAAAAGAAAAGTTTACGGTAAACGAAGTGAACGAACAAGATGTACTGCTGCACGCCCTGCTCAAACGGCTCGACTCGGCAATCCATGAGTTGGAGGCGGCGGCGGCTTTTGCCAAACCCAGTAAGCTACCGCGCTTGCTCGATATTGCACGGCGGGTGCTGCTCCAAGAGGGGGGGTGTGCGCTGCTTGAGGCGCGTAGCCAGACGTTAGAGGCGGCGGGCCTGTTTGCGGGAAGTGACTGGGAGAGACCGCAGATTTTGGTTCCTGCCCTCACCAGCCATGCACTGCAAAGCAGTGACCCGCAACTGCTAACCATTGAGGCACTCAGTGAGCTGCGCTTGCTAGCGGTAGCACTAGGTAGCTACACCCACCCGCTGATTTCCGCAGAACAGGCACACCACTACTTAACCCAGGTCATGGCGCTGAACCTCGCACTCCTCTTTACGCCACCCAATGAGGCGGAACGCGAAACCCAAGGACGCTTGGCGCAGATCCCTAGAAACCTCTTTCAACACCTCGCCAAGCGCATCGGCTATGAGTATATTATTGACCAGCTCATTGATGAAATCTGGCGGATTTTGCGGCAGCGACCGATTCAGGTCGATGCAGTCAAACAGATGGTCACGCAAATTGCCGTATGCCAGCAAGATCCGACAATCGACTTGGGGGGCAGCGGTCAGGGCGCTGACCGTTTGGTCAGTAGTCTCTACGGCACCACCCAAGCCTGTCGAGAAGATCCCGGCGTAACCGTTTATCAAGAGCGCCTTGACTGCATGGATAATCGAGCGCTGCAGTTGGAGGCGACCGGCTTTGCCCGCGCTATGCACGATACTGGACTGGTCTCACCCTATCATGCAGTGCTGCTACGCCACCTCTTGGCCAAAGAGGAGGACTATCTGATGACCGAGGCGCTGGGACTCTCCTCCACCGGGCGTGACGGTTTTATGTGCTATCGCCAACTCTGCCGCGCTTTGATCAAGCAGGGTATTTATCCAGAGACTGCGCAGGGCATCTACGGCCTGGCGCTGCTGCTGGAGCGCGGCATTTTATACCAGTCGCCGGTAGCCCCTTCGCTCTGGCGACAACTGGGTCTTCAGTTGGCCCCTAACCCCCGAGAGCGGCTACTGCTGGCGTTTGGCCTGCAACTTCCCCCTGAGGCCCGCCTCCTGGAGGGGGTGCTGTGCATCTTGGGGCAACCGCTGGGGGTCGGACAGGGCAACAACCCAACTTGCCAAGCGGCGCGGGCGCTCTCCATGTGGGCCTACAATGACCCCGACTACCTTTTGCAGATGTTAACGTGGGCGGCGCGGGATGATGAGATTATTATGCACTTTGAGGGGCAGTCCATCTCCTCGCGGGAGAGTGCTGGCGGACTGGCCACCACGCCGCTGCTCGATCTGGACCCGGTTTCCCTGCTGGTCGTGCCGCACCTTGATGCGATCTACGCCGAGATGGGGCGGCGCTGCATCGGTCGTGAGGGCGACCCCCACCGCTGGGTAAACCCGGAGTTCCATGGCTGGTGGTCGGGCCGGGGTTTTCACATCAATGTCGATGTGACGACCGGAAAACTCGATCAATTGGATTCTTTTCTGCGAGCTTTTTACGCCTGCTATCACCCTTATTATAATGGCAATCAACCGCTGATCCATCCGCAACCTGCCGGAATTGCCATTACGGACTCCGCAGCACGTTTTATTGGCTGGCACGCCATTACGCTCTTGCGAGTTGCTCTCGACCCTGATGAGGTGATGCGGGTCTACTTCTACAACCCCAATAATGATAGCGGACAAAATTGGGGCGATGGTGTGGTGGTAAGTACCGCTGACAAGGGCGAGCGCTTCGGCGAATCTTCGCTGCCGTTTGTGCAGTTTGCCTCGCGCCTCTACATCTTCCACCGTGACCCGCTGGAGGGGGGGGCAACGGAGAGGGTTACGCAAGCAGAGCTAAATGAGGTGAAAGGGTATATAGAGCGTAGCTGGGGGATCGACCGTTGTTGAGGGCGAGCCGATCATTATCTTATTTCATCTATTGTTTTTAGCAACTATACACCAAGCGCAGCGAGTAGTTGCGGTGCATCACCCGCAACTTCTCCTCAAACTCATCAATATTCTGCTCGATTAACCGTAGTAAACCGCGCTTTCCTTCTAGTTCTTGCTGCAACGTCTGCTGGCGCTGCATCAGCTCCTTCAAGGTGCGCTGCTGGCGCAGATCGCCAATCTGCACCACCCGCTGTCCGCCGATAGCTGCGGGCAGCCGTTGACGTAGTGTGGCGACGCTGGTACCCAGTTCACCCAGTGCCTGGGTAAGCGTCTCAATCAACTGCAGATGGTCGCGGCGAATCGCAAACAGGTTGGCCGCCCCCTCTTCCGTCCACTGCCGCACCTCGCTAAAAAAGGCTCCGTGCAGATAGCGCACCGCCTCGACACTCTCCGGCATGGAGGCGATATGGTCGTAGACCATCTTCCAACTTCCTCGGCGAGTGTGGTACAACTGCCCCATGTAGGAGAGCAACTGCCCCACCGCTGTGCTGTAATCGTAGGCTGGATAGGCCACGCTCGCCGCCTCAATCAGGTCGGCATAGTCGGCAGCAGTATGGGTCAAGGCATCACACTGCTGCCCGCCAACCCCGCGAGCGTAGAGCGCAATCAACCGATCCAGCAGTTGCGGATACTCCTCGTGGGTGATGACCCCGCCATCCCGCACCATGCAGGCCAGCTCCAGCAGCATCTCTTGCGCCAGCCCGAAGCGGCTGGCATCTCCTCCCAGCAGCACCGCCTCCAGGCAGTCGAGGTAGTCCCGCCAGATCTGCCCCCGCAGCAGCGGCGCGTTTTGCCGCTCCAGACCGGCAAAGCGGCGGGCCAGCTCTTGACGGTACTGCTGGATGCGATAACTGCGCCTGATCGGTTGCATAGTAGACATGGTATCTTCTCTGTGTAGGTGGTTGCACAGCACCCGGTTCGGTAGCTATGCCGATTTGACCCCTTCTATATTAGAAGTTCATTATACAGCGATAGCGTTGACTTTCATCAACATATTTTATAAGCCATCTACAGCCGGTTTTGCGCGGAGAGAGACGCTATACAGCGATAAGATTGACTTTCATCAACATATTTTATAAACTATCTGCAACCGGTTTTGCGCGGAGAGAGACGCTCCGCCGAAAGCGAACGCACCCTACCCGGAACAACTCCGCCATGAGAACTGGACGCATGATGAAGAACCCGCTGCTCGACTGCCACGACCTCCCCCCCTTTAGCGCCATCGACCCAAACCACGCCGAACCGGCCATTGACCACCTGTTAGCGGAGGGGCGGGCGCTGATCGAACGGTTGAGCGAGACGGCAGAGCACGCCAGCGACTGGGAACACCTGGTGCTACCGCTAGAGCGGCTAGAGGAGCGGCTGGGACGCGCCTGGTCGCCGATCAGCCACCTAAACGCCGTAGTGAACAGCGAAGCGCTGCGCAGTGCCTACAACGCCTGCCTCCCCAAGCTGAGTCAATACCACAGCGAACTAGGACAAAATGAGGCGCTCTTTCAGGCCTACCAGCGACTCGCCGAAGGTGGGCAGCTCAACCCCCATCAGCACCAGGTCGTGGAACAGGCGCTGCGCGACTTTCGCCTCTCCGGGGTCGCCCTTCCTCCCGCTGAAAAAGAGCGCTTTACGGCGATCGATCGCGAACTGAGCGCCCTCTCCAGCCGCTTCGCCGAAAACCTGCTGGATGCCACCAACGCCTGGAGCAAGCCGTTTGCCGACCCGGCACCACTCGCCGGACTCCCCGACTCGGCGCTAGCGATGGCACAGCAGAGCGCCACCCAGCGCGGCCTGGAAGGCTGGTTGCTGACCCTGGAGGGTCCATCCTACCTGGCGGTACTCACCCACGCCGAAGATCGCGAGCTGCGGCGCGAGGTCTACACCGCCTACGCCACCCGCGCCTCCGACCAAGGGCCACACGCCGGCCAGTGGGATAACAGCGAAGTGATCGAACAGATCCTGCGCCTGCGCCACGAACAGGCGCAACTCCTCGGCTTCGCCCACTACGCCGACTACTCCCTAGCCCGCAAAATGGCCCCCAGCAGCGAAGCGGTTCTCACCTTCCTGCTCGATCTGGCAGGCAAAAGCCGCGCCCAAGCCGAGCAGGAGTATCAACAACTGGCGCAGTTCGCCCAGCAGCAGGGGCTTGCGACCCTAGAGGCGTGGGACATCGGCTACTACGCCGAAAAGCTGCGCCAACAGCGCTACGCCATCCAGCAGGAGGAGCTGCGCCCCTACTTTCCCGAAACCCGCGTCATACCCGGACTTTTTCGCCTGCTGCAACAGCTTTTCGGCGTCACCATTGCGGAGCTGCCCGCCGTCGATGGCTGGCACCCCGAGGTTCGACTCTTCGCCCTCCACGGCTCCGACGGGGCGCTGCGCGGTCGCTTCTACCTCGACCTCTACGCCCGCCCCCACAAGCGCGGCGGGGCGTGGATGGATAGCTACTGCAACCGCTTTCTTGACGGTGACCAACTCCAGACCCCAGTCGCCTATCTGGTCTGCAACGCCACCCCACCACTCGGCGACCGCCCGGCACTCTTTACCCATGACGAGGTGACCACCCTGTTTCACGAGTTTGGGCACGGTATCCACCACCTGCTGACCCAGATTGACTACCCGGAGATTGCCGGCATTAACGGGGTGGAGTGGGATGCGGTCGAACTCCCCTCCCAGCTTCTTGAAAATTGGTGCTGGCAACCCGAGTCATTGCAGATGATCTCCGGCCATTGGGAGAGCGGCGAACCGCTTCCCGAGAACCTGCTGCAACGGATGCTCGCCGCCCGCAACTTCCAAGCCGCCATGAAACTGGCCCGCCAGCTCGAATTTGCCCTCTTCGATATGCGCTTGCACCGCGACTACCAGCCCGCCCAAGGGGCCAACCTGCAACCGCTGCTCGCAGAGGTTCGCGCCGCCGTCGCGGTGGTTCGCCCGCCCGCCTTCAACCGCTTCGCCCACGGCTTCAGCCACATCTTCGCCGGTGGGTACGCCGCTGGCTACTACGCCTACAAATGGGCCGAACTGCTCTCCGCCGATGCCTTCTCCCGCTTTGAGGAGGAGGGGGTACTCAATCCACAAACAGGAAGAGACTTTCTCCACCACGTTCTGGAGCAGGGCGGCTCGCACGAGGCGATGACCCTGTTTCAAAACTTTCGAGGCCGTCCTCCCCGCATCGAACCGCTGCTGCGCCACAGCGGCATCGACACAACCAGCACCTCGCCAGCATGAGCCAGCAGCGCTGGGCGATGGGGGTCGAATATGACGGCACCCCCTTTCACGGCTGGCAGCGCCAGCACAACGGCAATAGCGTACAGGCGGAGCTGGAGCGGGCGCTCTCGCGTGTCGCCGCCCACCCGCTCACCGTTCAGTGCGCAGGGCGTACCGATGCCGGAGTCCATGCCAGTGGCCAGGTCTTTCACCTCGACAGCAGCGCCCCGCGCACCCCGCGCAACTGGATCCTCGGCGCTAACGTCAATCTGCCGCCGGAAATTG